>JALYYE010000062.1 GCA_030946735.1 Candidatus Dormiibacterota bacterium | reverse complement strand
CACGATCGAGCCGTTGCGCGGCACGATCTGGGTGCGGCGCAGTTCGAGCTCGGCCATGACGCGGCTATTGTCGAGGACCGCCAGCACGATGTTGTCGCGCAGGGCGAGCTCCCCGATCCGCACGCAGTCTTTCAGAAAGGGGAAGACGAGCGGCCGAACCAGGTTGACGATGTAGCGCGCCTCCGAATCCCCGTCATCCGCGGCATCGGTCAGGCTCTCGTCGCGGAAGGCGAGGATGAACAGCTCGTCGTTGAGGGGAATCAGGTCGGTCCAGCTGTAGGCCTCGCCCGGTGCGTCCGGGATCAGCGTTCGCTTCTGCCGGAACAGCTCCAGCCGCGATTGCAGCCGGCGCATCGGCCCTGGAGGGCCCTCGATGAAGAAGGGGACATCCTTGAGCGGGGCTTGGGCCGGCTGGGCGGGATAGCGAGTGGAGAAGCCGATGTCGGCTCGGCCCAAGAAGGGTGCCGGCACCTTGATCACGAGCTCCTGAAGCATTCGCTCGATTCTCCTTCTGCTCTTGATTATACCGGTGGTATAAGGTTCAACGTAAATTCCCGACGGCTCTTGCTGCTTTTTGCCGGCAATGCGCCAGGACGCCATCGGCGTCCCTCGTATTCAGAACGCGATCGCGGGTCAGCCCGGCCCTGCGCCCGATCGCGCAGCCGTAGCGGACGTAGTCGAACTCAACCGGGTAGTGGGCGTCGTTGTCGATCGCCAGCAGTGCGCCGGCCTCCCGGGCCTTCCGAGCCCAGCTGTCGTTGAGATCGAGGCGAAATGGACTGCTGTTGATTTCCAGGGCCGTTCCGGTCTCGACGGCCTCGGCGATCACCGCCTCCACGTCGAGGCTGGTTTCCCCGCGGCGATCGAGACGTCGTGAGGTTGGATGGGCGAAGACGTCCACGTGCGGCGATCGTAGCGCGGTTAGGACCCGCTGTGTGATGACATCTTCGGGCTGGTCCAGCGCCACGTGGACGGAGGCGACCACCAAATCGAGCCAGGCCAGCATGTCGTCGGGAAGGTCGAGGCTGCCGTCCGGCAGGATGTCGACCTCGGCTCCATTCAAGACCCGCGCCAGGCCCGGTTGGGCGTTGACGGTCGCGATCTCCGCGGCGCGGGCGCGAAAGCGCTCAGGCGTGAGTCCCTGGGCGATCTGCAGTGATTGCGTGTGGTCCGTCAACACGATGTAGTCGTAGCCGCGCTCCTTCGCGGCGCGCGCCATCTCGGCGATCTCGTTGCGCCCATCACTCCAGTTGCTATGCGTGTGCAGGTCGCCGCGCAGGTCCGCCTGCTGAAGCAGGGCGGGCAGCCGGCCGCTAGCTGCCAGCTCGATCTCGCCCCGTCCCTCGCGCAGCTCGGGTGGGATCCAGGCGCAGCCGACCGCGGCATAGACATCCTCTTCCGCTGCGCCGGCGATCACCTTGCCCATCCGTTCGGCGCGGGCGCGCAGCTGCTGGTTGTGGGCCTCCGACCCGGTGAAAGTCACCCAGGCGGCGCCGAAACCGTCCAGTGTCGCGGCCCGCAGGTCGACCCTCATGCCCGAGCGCACCCGGATGCTGGTCGTGTTGCCGTTGCGAGCGAGCACCTCGCTTACCTGCGGCAGGCGTGCGAACTCATCGCCCATCGTCTCGGGATCGCCGCTCGCTACCAGCAGGTCCAGGTCCCCGACCGTTTCGCACGCACGCCGCGCGCTGCCGGCGATCTCCGCCCGCGCCACGCCCGGAAGGGCGCGCAAGGTGGTCATCAGGGAGTCGGCCAGGATCCAGGCTTCGGGGAAGTAGATGCGGCCCTCGGTCCGCTTCAGCATGGCGATGCCCTTGAGGATGTTTTCCTCGGTCTTGGCCTTGATGCCGCGCACAGAGAGCAGCCGATGGGTGCGGGCTGCGTCCTCCAGGGCATCGAGGCTGAGGATGCCAAGCGTGTCGTAGATGTCTTTGGCGGTGCGCGGGCCCAGGCCTGGCACCCGGGTGATCTCCAGCAGTGCCGGTGGCACCTCGTGCTCGAGGCGGGTCAGGAATTCCAGCTGTCCGGTGGTGACGTACTCGACGATCTTTTTCTCGATCGCCTCACCGATGCCCGGGATGTCCTTCAGCCGCCCGTCTTTGATCAGGTCCTCGACCTCGGTTGTCAGGTTGTCCAGCTGGCGGACGGCTTCGCGGTAGGCGCGGATCTTGAAGAAGTTCTCACCCCGGATCTCGAGCAGATCGGCGACCCGGTTGAGCATGGCCGCGACGTCGGCATTCCGCACGTCAGTAACCTAGCAGGCGATGTTGCTGGATGGCGTCCGGGTTCTCGATCTCTCCCGGCTGCTGCCCGGTGGCTACTGCACGCAACTGCTGCAGGCGCAGGGTGCCAGGGTGACGAAAATCGAGCCACCTTCCGGCGATCCTATCCGAGCCGTTCCCGGAGGAAGCCTCTACTTCGACGCCCTGCACCGCGGCAAACAGTTGCTGACGCTCGACCTGCGTACTGAGGACGGCCGCGACGCGCTACGGCGCCGGGTGGCCGAGGCTGATGTCCTGGTGGAGGGCTTCCGTCCCGGCGTGATGGAGCGCATGGAACTCGGGTACGGGGCGTTGGCGGCGATCAATCCGGCGCTGGTCTACTGCGCCATCACAGGCTACCGGTCGGATGGGCCGCTGGCCCGCCGCGCGGGGCACGACCTCAATTACCTGGCCCGCAGCGGGGCGCTCTCGTTGATGCCATCACGGGAGGGCGTTCCGACCATCCCCGGGCTTCAGGTGGCCGACATGGCCGGAGGGCTGGAGGCCGCCTTCGTGATCAGCGCCGCGCTGGCGGCCCGCGCCCGCTCCGGTCGAGGAAGCCGCGTTGAAGTCTCGATGACCGATCTGATGCGCAGCTGGACCGCCTTGCCACGGGCAGCGCGGCGCGCCGGAATCCCCGGCCTCCCGCTCACCGGCGAGCTGCCCTGCTACCACGTCTACGCGGTGGAGGATGGATTCCTGACCGTGGCCGCGCTCGAGACCGACTTCTGGTCGGCGTTTTGCGACGCGATCGAGCGACAAGATCTGAAGGACCGCCAGTTCGATCCGGCGGCAATCGATGCGATCCAGGCAACTCTGCGCCAGGCCACGCGCGCCCACTGGGCGGCGCGCTTTAACGACCAGGATGTCTGCGTGGAGCCGGTCCTGCGGCTCGAGGAGTCAGAAGCGGACTGAGGCGGCCGGGTGCGACCGCCTCAGTCCCGCGTCGTCAGCTAGTCCTCGTGCTCACCGACGCTGGTGATCGTTCCGAAGAGGCCGTGCTGCTCCTCGCCAATGCCGGCGGCGAAGTACAAGGTGTTCTTGGGTGCGAGCGCTCCGCCGCCCGTACTGCCGTTGCCGAAGCGAATTCCCCACAGACCGTCAATCTGGATCGGGACGCCTGCTTCGTTTCGAAGTGTTCCGATGAACCGCCCGGACCGGGCGCTGTAGGCGTTGATGTGTCCGTCGCCGAAGTTGCCGACCAGCAGCGCGTCGCTGAACGGACCGAAATTCTCAGGTGCCAGCGCCAAGCCCCAGGGCGAGTTGAGCGCCCCGTGCCTGATCAGCCGGCGCAGCAGGTGACCGTTCAGGTCGAAGACATTGACGAAGCCGAACCCGGCGCCCGCCAAATCGTCGTGCTTGTCCGGCTTCTGCATCGCGTAGGTCACGTACAGCCGGCCACCCAGCTCCTGGACGTTAAACGGCGCAAAACCGGCGGGAATCCGTGAATCCCTGAAGGAGCCGCTCAGCGATACCAGATTGTAGTTCGCGTCGAACACCTCGATCGTGCCGAACCGAAAGTTCGCCGCATAGATGTGGTTGCCCGTGACGCTGCTGGCGATCGCCAGGCCCTTGTAGACGGCGCCCTCCCCGACGGCCGAGCGGTCGACCCGAATCAGGGCTCTCTTGAAATTCACCGCCGGGTTCCAGCCGGCGATCGTCCCGTCCTCGGTGGCGAAGAGGAAACGATCCCCCTTGAAGTCGCTGCTCCCGTTGAAGACCGTGCCGGTCGGGGCGCCGCCGTCCTGACCGTTGGGCTGCGGGATCTTGACAACGAACTGTCCCGGACCCTGGGAGGGTGGGAACTGGAGGGGCTGCCCGGCGCCGTTGTAGAGCGTGGTCACCCCGGCGTTGTTGTCCGAGACCCACATCGGGGAGGCCGGTGCCGCGGAGATTCCCCAGGGATTCACCAGGTTTGGATCGGTGGTTGCGGCCATCCCCGGCAGGTCGGAGACGAGATTGGTCTGGTGGTAGGCGCCTTCCTGTCGGTCTTGGGCGTTAGCCGTGACGCCGGGAATGGCGAGCGACAGCCCGGTTGCCAGCCCGAGCGCGGCGGTCAGCAGTCTGTGTGGGCGCATGCGCGATCCTCCTTGCTAGTCCCCGTTTAGTGGCGGTTAAACCGTCTTTAGACTGTTACGGAAATGGTTACGGAAAGCCCGTTCCCGTCGAAGTTTTCACGGACTTCTTGCCCCAGTCTCACCCTCTTCTAATAGGGGTTGGGCACCATAGAGGGGTCGTCAAACCCCTAGGAAGGAGAGTTCACGGATGAAGTTGAATCGTTGGATCGTGCTATCGGCGGCCGGCCTGGCTGCCGTCATCATCGGCGTGGTCGCGGTTCAGGCCGCGCCGTCGCCGGCAGCGGCGCCGAACAGCTCGAAGAACTACGCGCAGGTCTTTGTCGACAAGCTGGCGGGGATTCTGCACCTGACGCCGGCCCAGACGCAGGACGCGATCAAGCAGGCGCAGCTGCAGACCGTCGACCAGATGCTGGCAGACGGCAAGATCACGAAGCAGCAAGCGGATGCGATGAAGGCCCGCATCAATGCCGGTCAGGGCCTCGGCGCGATTGGCGGCTTCGGCCGCCATGGCGGGCTCAAGGCCGATCGGGCACTCATGCAAAGTCTCACGACGGCTCAGCTCAACGCGGCCGCCTCGGCGCTGCGAATGAGCACCGCCGATCTGCGGAGCGCGCTGCGCTCCGGAAAGTCACTGAGTGCTGTCGAGACGCAGCAGAAGGTCAGCGATAGCGCCGTCCAGGCGGCAATGAAGAATGCGGCCAAGGGCGTGCTCGACAACGCGGTCAAGGCCGGGACCATCACCCAGGCCCAGGCCGATGCGCTCCTCTCGAAAGCGGGTTCCGGACTGAAGTTCAAGGGCCACAAGGAAGCGCCGGAAGCGGGCCAGGCCGCACCGGGCGGCCAGGCGCCCAGCACGCCGGCGCCGACTCCGACGCCGAGCCAGTCGCAATCACCCGCCGCGTACTTTTCCTTCTAGGGCGCCACAACGTCGCGACGAAGCGGGCACCAGCCGGCGACGGTTTGGTCGCCCGCTTCGTCTTTGTAGGGTTGCCAGCCTAAGCTGGTTTTCGGGAGGAGTGGCTGCGCGCATAGCCACGCACTTTG
>JALYYE010000055.1 GCA_030946735.1 Candidatus Dormiibacterota bacterium | reverse complement strand
GGTCGGAGTCCGCCTTCTACGATGCGATGCGCACCGCCCAGCTGGTCGCCGACGCGAGCGCCTTTCAACCCTCCACCCGCCCCGAGCCGGCGAGCTCGGCGGTCGTCGACGAGCGGCTGCCCCCGGAGGCCGAGGCTGAGGCCATCATCCGCCTCATGTCCACTGCCTACGAAGAAGAATCCTGGCGCCGCGTGATGAACGCCTGCATGGTTGCGGCCGGAGCCCTGGTGGTCCGCGATTGGATGACGCCCGGCCTCTACCAGCTTCTCTGGCGGCCGATGCAACCCGAAGGGTAAGCGGTGTTCGAACGAGCTAAGGCGCCACCGCGAAGGAGTTGCTCGGCGGCGCGGTGAAGCCCGCGCCGGCGGCGCCAAGCGTGTAGGTGCCGGCTTTGTCGATCGCCAGGTTGTCGAACGTCGCGACCCCATTGATGGCCGCCTGTGCCAGCGTGCCAGACAGCATCCCACCTGACGGATCGCTGCTGGCCAGCGAGATCGTGATCGTGCTCGTGTTGCTGGTTACGGTGTTGCCCAGGCTGTCCTGGATCGCCACCGTGACCGCCGGCGTGATCGGGGCCGGGGTTGGTTTGACGTTGGTCGGCTGCTGCGTGAAGGCCAGCTGCGCGGCCGCTCCCGGCTGGACCGTGAAGCTGGCGCTTGCGACCGGCAACAGCACCGGCACGCTCGTCGCCGTCAATGTGTAAGTTCCTGTTTTGTTGACGCTGAGGTTCGTGAAACTGGCCACGCCGTTGACGACGGGTTTCGTTACCGTTCCGGAGAGGGTGGCACCAGCTGGCGTCGTCAGCGCGAGCGAGACCGTACCGGCAAAGTCGGAGACGACTTTGGCCGAGCCGTCGGTGACCGTGACCGTCGTGGGGAAAGGGGCCCCGGCGATCGGGGCGGACGGGGGCGCCGCCGTGAGGACCAGCTGGGAGGCGATTCCGGTCAACGTCACCGTGTCGACAGTCGGCTGCACAGCGGTTCCGTTCACGCTGGGCACCTGGAGCTGAACCCCGTAAGTCGCAGACGCCGTGAGGCCGCCGGCCACCACGGTGACGTCGGTCGCCGTCGTCTTGTTCGGCGGCACTGACGTCGCATACGCGTGTTGGTCGAAGGGCGCGGCGACGTTGGTGAGGACGAACTGGCCGGAAGCGGCCGTCGCCCAGCCATTCGGGTCGATATGGCCGTGAAGACGGGCACTGCCTGCGCCGATCAGGTCGGGCGCGCTGACGCTCACAGTCGGTAGCGTCGCCGTCTCCACCGCAAATGCCGTCAGCGGCGGTGGTGTCATCAGGTTGTGCTGCGGATCCGGAACGCAGTCGTGCGCACCACTGGCGGAAATGGTGTGCGTGCCGCTGGCAGCCAGCGCGGCCGTGATAGGCGCGCTGCCAATCCAAGTCTGGGGATCCGTCCAGGCGCCGGAAAATGGGACCGGGCTGCTCGTGTAGGTGACGCTGGGGAACAGCAGCTCGGTATTCATGTCGCGGCTGAAGGTGAGTGTGGCCTGCACCTTGCCCGTGCCCAACGAACCGTCGGACCTCACCGAGTCCAGAGGCTGGGTCGCGCTCGGCAGTCCCGCGACGGCGATCGTCGTGACCGTTGGATTCTGCGTCGCCAGGTAGGTACCGACCACGATGCCACCCGAAAGCTGCCCGCCCGGCCCGGTCGTAGGCCCGCCGCCCTGGCCCCACCAATTGTTCTCCGCGTTGGCGGCGAGAGGCGCGGTCACGCCGACAGTAGGAGCGAAATCATTCTGTTTGATCTTCAGCGAGCCGTCACCGCTCAGCCCGCCCGATTGGATGCTCGAGCACTGGACCGTGACCGCGGCTCCGACCGTCTTCACCGCCGGGCTTGCGTCGTTGGTGAAGACGTTCCGCCTCAGATCGGCGGGGGAATTCTGAAGGTTGATCGAAACGCCGCCGACCTGGTCGAATTGGTCGTCCGTGATCGCGTCCGTCGAGCCGCTATTCGTGCTGTCGATAGCGTCGAGCCCGATCTTGCTGAAGGCGACTTTTGAGACCGAAAGCGGCGACCCGGTCACGACGATCGCATTCTTGGCGATGTCGTGCATGGCACCACCCGCGTACTGTAGGGACCCGCCGGTCACGGTCAGCCCGTCATCGAAGGCGATCGTCACGTTGGTGAGGGTCGCACCGCCGGTAACGTTGATGCCGGTCCAATCGCCGCGATCCGCCGGAGGGCAAGCCTTCGGGGTCCCCGTCCGCTGGAT
This sequence comes from Candidatus Dormiibacterota bacterium, assembly GCA_030946735.1. Classification (GTDB taxonomy): domain Bacteria; phylum Chloroflexota; class Dormibacteria; order CF-121; family CF-121; genus CF-13. Next base: position 736 of record JALYYE010000055.1, on the reverse strand, counting down.
GAAAATGGAGTCGAAGCCTGCGGCTGCGTCACAGAGCTTGATCGGCGCGCCGCCGTCTTTGGCGCTGGTAAACGTCGTGTCGGTGGCCGTCAGTGCACCTTTCACGGTGATCGCCCCAGCGAGCACCTTGACGAAGTCTTTGTTGCTGGTGAGCGCGCCATCGACCGTCAGGCTGCCGTCGAGCACATACCCGAAGTGGTCGGCCGGAACGACAGGCGCGGCGGCCGGCGCCGTCACCCCGGTCGTAAGCCAGGTCAGGGGCTGACTCGCCTCCCCATTCATCACCATGGCGTCCAGGCCATTGCCCGAGCCGTGATTTCTGGCCACGCGCCTATCGCCCGAGACCAGTTCGAAATCGGCTTTCACGGCGCCCAGGTAGATGGCCGGATATCTGAAGGCGGTCGCGGGTCCACCGCTGCTGTTCACCGTGTTCTCGTTCAACGTGAGTTGATCGGCACCGATCATCCGAATACCGTAGGCACCGGCATTGGCGACGGTGTTATTGCTGACGATGGTCGGCTGGCCACCAAGGCCGTTAGCGACGATGCCATCCTTCCCGGTGCCGGTCACCGCATTGCCGGTGACATTGAACCGTACGCAAGGGTCTGGTGCGGGCAGCGGTGGTGGCGGCAGGCAATTGGCCGGACTGAAGAAGCTGGCGATGATACCGTTCGCTCCGACGTTCTGGACGGTGCTGGAACTACTTACCGAGAACGGCGTGTCGAGGCTATTGATA
>JALYYE010000051.1 GCA_030946735.1 Candidatus Dormiibacterota bacterium | reverse complement strand
AAGGTGCCGAACTGACTGCAATAGCCACCGAGGTTGAGCCACTGCGTCGGGCGGATGCCGAGCACCGTGCCATCCTTCTTGGCCGCAATCTCGACGTCCCAGATCTGGTCCCGTCCGTGGTGGGTGGCCTTGGTGTTTTCGTTTCGATCTTCGATCCATTTCACCGGGCGACCCAACCGGCGTGATGCGAGGGCGGTCAGAATCTCCTCCGGGTAGACGCGGATCTTCGATCCAAAGCCACCACCGACCTCCGGCGCAATCACCCGAACGTTGCTTTCCGGGATGCCCAGGATGACGGCCAGCCACACCTTCACGAAATGCGGGATCTGCGTCGATGTCCACACGGTGAGCTTGCCGGCGAAGGTCTTGTAATCTGCCAGCACGCCGCGAGGCTCGATCGCGATCGGTATCAGGCGTTGCTGCATCAGGCGCTGCTTGATGGTAACCTCGGCTTCCTTGAAAGCCGCGTCGATGTCGCCGGCGGCAAACTTTACGTCATAGGAAAGGTTGCTACCGAGCTCCTCGTGCAGGACGGGCGCGTCCTTCTCGATCGCCTTCTCGATATCGACCACCGCCGGCAGCGACTGGTATTTGACCTCAATCCGTTCTCCGGCATCCTCGGCCGCGGCCCGGCTCGACGCCAGCACGATCGCGACCGGCTCGCCGACGTAGTGAACCTTGTCGGTTGCAATCGGATAGTGCTTAGGATATTTCTTGTCGGGGACGAAACAGACCGTTACCGGCAGCGGCGCACCGAAGTCCGGCTTCAGGTCCTTGCCGGTCAAGATCGCGATCACGCCGTCAGCTTCCTTCGCCCGGGCGGTCTCGATACCGAGGATCCGCGCATGGGCTTCGCTCGATCGGATCACGTGCATATGGACAACGGCGGTCTGTGGAATGTCGTCGACGAAGCTGCCGGTCCCGGTGACCAGCCGAGGATCCTCGCGCCGTTTGATGGAGGCGCCGACCATCTGGGATATCGCCATCTTGAAACCCTCCCTCCTGACTAGGAGACCGGCGCGGGCGCTTTGCGCTCGGCACCAGGCGCCATCACCTTGGCGGCCGCCTGGATCGACTTGACGATGTTGTGGTAGCCGGTACAGCGGCAGAGGTTGCCTTCGAGCCCCATGCGGATCTCTTGCTCGGTCGGATCGGGGTTGCGCTCGAGCAGCTGCTTGGCCGCCATGATCATGCCGGGGGTGCAGAAACCGCACTGGAGGCCGTGCTCGTCCCAGAACGCTTTCTGAAGAGGATGCAGCGTCGATCCCTTGGCAAGGCCCTCGATCGTCGTGACCTGGGCGCCATCGGCCTGGACGGCGAAGACCGTGCAGGACTTCACGCTGTGGCCGTCCAACTCGACGGTGCACGCCCCGCAGTTGCTGGTATCGCAACCGACATGGGTCCCGGTGAGCCCTGCCAGCTCGCGGATGTACTGCACCAGCAACAGTCGAGGCTCGACCTCGTGCTCATGCTTGGTGCCATTGATGGTGACGGCAACCCTGCGCCTCATAGCCACCTCCCTCTGATTAGCCGATCCGCCTGCCAAGGAAGGTATAGCACCCGAATTGCCGAGTGTCCATACGCAGCTAACGGCGAGGGTTGGGGCCGGACGCGCTGCCCGGCCCCTACGCCGCCTCTAGTTGTTCTGGTTGTTCTGGTCGTCGTCGCCTTCGCCGCTGATCGCCTTCAGGGCGTTGACCTGGCCGAAGCCGTACCAGGAGTTGTGTGAGGTCGGGCCGGTGCAGGTCTGCGGGGCATCGTTGTTTGCCGACGGGTAGGGCGCATAGAGCGCGAGTTGTGCCGCCGTGGGGCACGCGATCGGATCGGCCGTCTGCTCGAGACGCTGGCGCACATCGCTCGGACTCATCTCGCCAAACTGGCTGATGATCAGGGCGGCGAGCCCCGTCACGTGGGGCGATGCCATCGACGTCCCCTGAAGGTAGCAGTAGAAGGCCTTCGGCCCGCCGGCCGGGTCGACCACCGGGCGCAGGCAACCGTTCTTGAGGCTAACCGGGTAAGTGGAGAGCACGCGGCCGTTGGGCGCCGCCGCGGTCCTCTGCAGCCGGCTGTCGCCGCCGGGGGCAGCCACGTGGATCACGCCCATGCCGTAGTTGGAGTAGAACGACTTCATATTCAGGTTGCCGGTGGCGCTGACCCCGATGACGCCTGGCATCTGGACGGGGATGACTTTGCAGGCCTTGGTGACCGGTCGCGGCGCAGGCGGCTGCGGGGGTCTGTCATCCGGGCTTTGCCGGTCCTGCGTCGGGTTCGCCATGTCATCAGAGAAGTTCCCTGCGGCAGCGATGTTCGTGACGCCCTTTCGCGTCGCGTAGGCAATCGCCCGTCCCTCGCTCTTGAGGATCACACGCTCCTCCTGCGTGCCGTTCGGGCAATTGAAGTAGTAGGGGTCGGCGAAATAGCTGTTGTTTGTGACATTGAAGTGGTGGGAGCCCGCCCACATGAAGGCGCAGACGACCGCTTGCGGGAAGAAGAAACCCTGGCTGTCGCCGGCCTTGATTCCCGCGATTCGGACGTTGGGGGCTACGCCGACGATGCCAATGCCGTTCGCCGCCGCCGCGATCGTACCCGCCGTGTGCGTGCCATGTCCGTTGTCGTCCATGGCCGCGGCGGCGCCCGCGACCGGGGAACCAGTGAGGCAGTTCACGCTTTTGGCGCTATCCACGTTGGGAGCCAGGTCGGGATGGGTGTAATCGAGCCCGGTGTCGATGTCCCCGACCAGCACCGACCGGCTGCCGCCGGTGATCTGGTGCGCTTGCGGCGTCTTGATCTGCCGCATGTCCCACTGGAGTCCCGACAGGTTGTCGCTGTCGCTCGCCGGCTTGTTGCCGTTGCCGTCATGGTCCCCACCGTTGTTCTCGATCGAGGGCTTGACCTTGAAGGTCAGCTTGCTCGCATCAGCCGTCCCCTCGACATCGAGGTTTTTCTGAGCCCGGCCGGCGAACTGTGCATCGCCCGTTCTGACGACCACGACGCCGATTGCGTCGTAGCTCGCCACGATCGTGCCGCCCTGCGCGCGGAGCTGACTCAGCAGGCGAGCCGACACGTTCTCCTGTTTGGCGAGCACGAGGTAGGTTCGTTGGGTCGTCGCCGCCGCCGCGCCGATGGTCGATGTCGCCGGGGTAAGTCCTACGACGAGCGCCGCGGTTCCCGCTAAGGCCCCGAATCGCGCGACGACACGGGCGCGCAGGCCAAAGAACGTTCGCGTCATGCATTCCCTCCCAGATTGATCGTTGCCGAAACGAACTGACCAACGCTAGCAGGGGTCGCCGTCGCAGTCAAGGAGGGGTTAATCTCGAGAAGCATCCGGCAAATGCGCGCCCCTTCACCCGTGCAGCCGGTTCAGGTCGTCTTCAACGTTGCAGGTGAGAAGTGGAATCATGAAGCAACTCCTGGCCGGCGGAGTCCTACTGGCGGTCCTCACCTCCTGCGGTCCCGCGGCAAGCATCCAGCCAACGCCGCCGCCCGCGACCACGCCGAGTTCGACCGTGACGCCAGCGGCCACCATCGGTCCGAGGCCCACCGCACCGGTCACGGCCGGGGTGGACGCCTGGGTGGACGTTAGCGTCGCGACCGGCTGGCGTAATCCTGGCGTGGTCCGGCCTGTCGACGCCCCAGCGCTGGCGAACCCGGTCCGCCTGCGTGAGTGGCTGGCCGCCATGAACAACAGGCTCCGTGCCGACCTGATCAATCGAGCCGATACGCAGGTCCTGCTCGGTCAGCGGGTGTCGGTGCTGGCGATCACGAACGGCTGGGCGCAGGTAGTCGTTATCGGCCAGCGCACCCCGCTCGACGACCGTGGTTATCCGGCCTGGATCCCGGTCGGCCAGCTAACCGCCGTCGCGCCGCCCAGCACGGACTCGGACGCAACCGTCATCGTGCCGACCACCTGGCTGTACGACCGGAACGCAACGCGGATCGTCGAAATCTCCTTCGGCACACATCTTCCCGTGCGCGAAAGCGACGGCCAGCGCCTCCTGCTTGGACTGCCGGGCGGGCGCGACGCCTACGTCGCCACCTCCGCAGTCGGACTCGGCATTGGTTCGCCGCTGCCGACCAACGCGCGGGCGATCCTTGCAACAGCGCGCCGATTTGTCGGGCTCCCCTATTTATGGGCCGGGACGTCCGCCTTTGGTTTTGATTGCTCGGGCTTGACCTACATGGTCTACGGGGCGCACGGGATCCTCCTCCCGCGCGATGCAGACGCGCAGGCGAAGGGCCTCGGCCCGGTGGCCCG
>JALYYE010000048.1 GCA_030946735.1 Candidatus Dormiibacterota bacterium | reverse complement strand
TGGAACCTCGGCCGTGCCAAACGATGTCGTCAGAGAAACTGTCGCTGATCGTCTGGAGATCGCCGCGCTTGAACGCGTCGAAATCCTTGCGAACGATGTCGATCTTCTGGTCGAGACTGAGCTTGGTACCGGTTTCTGCCATCTGGCCCTCCTCTGAGCCTGCGCAGGCTCAACGCCAGCCCTCCAGGCTGGCCTGGCTGACGCCGACGCCCCGACTATAGACTGGCTGCCAAGCCTGTCAAGACCTGCCCGTTTCCGAGGAGAGATGAAGTGAACCTGACCCCCATCTGTGAGATGACGATGCACTACACCTGGATGGACTACGTCGATTACGGCGTCGGCGGACAGTATGTCGGGACGCTGGAGGGTACGGTCACCGGCGATCGACTGCGCGGAACACTCAAGGCTGTCAACGTCCCGGCGAAGCGTCCCGACAACGTCAACTGCCCAACCGTCCGCGGCATCATCGTTACCGGCGACGGGGCAAAGATCTACTTCGAGTTCAACGGCATCGCCCTGCTTCGGCCCGAAGACAGTGCCCGGGTGTTTACGACCTCGCTGTCGCTCAGGACCGGCGACGCCCGATACACCTGGGTCAACACCACTGTCGGCGCCGTCGAGGGGATCCTCAACACGACGACCGACCACCTCCACCTGCGGGCCTTCGCCTGCGAGAACGAACTGGCCACCGCTCCAGTCTAGAAACGAAAACCGCCGGAGCGATCCCGGCGGTTCTGCTATTGGCTAGCTTTAGCTCTCGCCCTTGCCCTTGCCGGCGACGGGTTCCTTCGGTGGCTTCTCAGGCTTTTCCGGCTTCTCGGCCTTCGGCTCGCGCGGCTTGATGATCGGCGTCAGCTTGATCTGGCCATCGGCAATCTCGACGAGCACCGAGTCGCCGGCGCTGAACTTCGTGGTCAAAAGCGTCTCGGACAGCGGATCCTCTATCAGCCGCTGGATCACGCGGCGTAGCGGGCGGGCGCCGTAGAGCTTGTCATACCCTTCCTTGGCCAGGTAGTCCTTCGCCTCGGTGGTGACCTCGAGCTTCATCTCGTGCTCCTCGAGACGCTGAGCCACCTTGATGACGAGCAGATCCACGATCTGCCGCATCTCGGCCGGCGAGAGTGCCTTGAAGACGACCACGGCATCCACGCGGTTCAGGAACTCGGGCCGGAAGGTCTTCTTCAGCTCGTCCATGATCTTCTCGCGCATCTTGCCGTGCTCTTTCTCTTCCTGGCTGGTGCTCGGCATCGACGGCTGGAAACCCATCGAGGTCGTCGCCTGCTGCAGGTTCGAGACGCCGATGTTCGAGGTCATGATCACGATCGTGTTGGCGAAGTTGACCTGCTTGCCTTTGGCGTCGGCCAGCCGGCCGTCCTCCAGGATCTGGAGCAGCATGTTGAAGACTTCCGGATGCGCCTTTTCGATCTCGTCGAACAGCACCACCGAGTAGGGCCGGCGGCGGATCGCCTCGGTCAGCTGGCCGCCCTCGTCGTAGCCGACGTAACCGGGCGGTGAACCGACCAGCCGTGCGGTCGAGTGGCGCTCCATGAACTCCGACATGTCGAGGCGGACGATCGCATCCTCGTTCTCGAAGAGGAAGCGGGCCAGCTGGCGCGCCAGTTCCGTCTTACCCACGCCGGTCGGCCCGAGGAAGATGAACGAGCCGATCGGGCGGCGTGCATCTTTGAGGCCGGCGCGCGCCCGACGGACGGCCTGCGAGATGACCTTGACAGCGTCGTCCTGACCGATCAGGCGCGCGTGGATGTCTTCCTCCATGCGGAGCAGGCGGGTCGACTCCTCCTCCACCAGGCGGGACACGGGCACGCCGGTCCAGGAGCTGACGATCTCGGCGATGTGCTCCTCGTTGACCTCCGGAACGGTGGCGCCGAGCTTATCGCGCCACTCCATCTCTTCCTTTACGTACTTGTCCTTGAGCTTCTTCTCCTTGTCGCGAAAGGAGGCGGCCGTCTCGTAATCCTGGTTGGCGATCGCCTCTTCCTTCTTGATTTGAAGGTCGCGGATCTCCTTTTGCATGGTCTTGAGATCCGGCGGCGTCGTGGTCAGCTTCATGCGGACGCGGGCCGACGCCTCGTCCATCAGGTCGATCGCTTTGTCCGGCAACGAGCGGTCGGAGACGTACCGCACCGAGAGCTCGGCGGCCGCCTTGATCGCCTTATCCGTGACCGTGACGCGGTGATGCTTCTCGTAGAGGGCCTTGACGCCGTGCAGGATCGAGATCGTCTCGATCAATGACGGCTCGTCGACGAAGACCGGCTGGAAGCGGCGCTCGAGGGCCGCGTCCTTCTCGATGTATTTGCGGTATTCGTTCAGTGTGGTGGCGCCAATGCACTGAATCTCGCCGCGCGCCAGGGCCGGCTTGAGAATGTTGGCGGCATCGATCGCACCTTCCGCCGCGCCCGCGCCGACGAGCGTATGCAGCTCGTCGATGAAGAGCACCACTTCGCGACTCGAGCGGATCTCGTCGAGGATCTTCTTCAAGCGCTCCTCGAACTCGCCGCGGTACTTGGTGCCCGCGACGAGCGCGCCCATGTCGAGCGTCAGCACGCGCTTGCCGCGTAGCGATTCGGGGATGTTGCCCAGCACGATCTGCTGGGCCAGGCCCTCGGCGATCGCCGTCTTGCCGACGCCGGGCTCGCCGA
>JALYYE010000031.1 GCA_030946735.1 Candidatus Dormiibacterota bacterium | reverse complement strand
GGTTGCCACGGGCGTCGAGCTGGATGTTGCAGCCCATGCTGCAGCCGGGGCAGACGCTCGCCGTGCGGTCGAGGTCCCAGGGGCGGCTGACGAAACGGTACTGCCGCGAGGTCAGCGCGCCGACCGGACAGATCTCCGTCCAGTTGCCCTGGTAGTTCGACTGCGCTGGTTCGTCATTGAAGGTGCCGATGATCGTGTGCACGCCCCGCTGAATGAGGGCCAGCTCGCGCTCCCCCGAGATCTCTTCGCTAAATCGCGTGCAGCGCCAGCAAAGGATGCAACGTTCGCGGTCGAGGACGATCTTGTCGGAGAGCGGCACGCCCTTGTCGAAGTGCGCCTTCTGAAACTCGAAGCGACTGGCGCCCGGGCCATATTGAAAGGTCTGGTCCTGCAGTGGGCACTCGCCGCCCTTGTCACAGATCGGGCAGTCGAGGGGGTGGTTGATCAGGAGGAACTCGAGGACGCCCTTCTGGTATTTGCCGACCTGTTCGGTGGTCGTCTTCACCACCATGCCCTCGGCGACGTAGACGGCGCAGGCCGGCTGCAGCTTCGGCATCTTCTCCACCTCGACCAGGCACATGCGGCAGACGGCGACGGGCGCCATCTTCGGATGCGAGCAAAAGATCGGGATGTCGATGTTCACCGCCTTGGCGGCGTCGAGGATCAAGGTCCCCTTCGGCACCGTGACCGACTGCCCGTCGATCGTCAGCGTGACCTGGTCGGTCTGCATCGACGCCATTACGCCACCGCCTCCTGCGCGGTCTTCTTGAAGGGACAGCCCTTTTCGGAGATGTGCTCCAGGAACTCGTCGCGGAAGAACTTGATGACGCTGCGCGGGAACCAGGTCGAGGCGTCGCCAAGCGGACAGAATGAGCGCCCGTCGATGCTGTATCCGATATCGAGAAGGAGGTCGATGTCAGTCGCCTTCGCCTCGCCCGCCTCGAAACGGTCGAACAGATTCGACATCCAGAAGGTGCCCTCGCGGCAGGGCGTGCACTTGCCACAGCTTTCGTGGTGAAAGAACTTCACATAGCGGCGGGCGGCATCGACCATGCAGGTGGTTTCGTCCATGACGACCATCGCGCCGGCGCCCGCCAGCGAGCCCGCCTTCTGGATGGCGTCGAAGTCCAGGCCGACGTCGAGATGCTCGGGGAGCAATACCATCATCGAGGCGCCGCCCGGCTGGAACGCCTTGAGCTTGCGGTTCTTCCAGACTCCCCCTCCGTGCTCCTCGATCAGCTCACGGATCGGCGTGCCGTTCTCCAGCTCGTAGTTGCCCGGCCGGTTGACGTGCCCGCTCATGCACCAGACGCGGGTTCCCTTCCCCGTCGGTGTCCCCATCGCGCCGAACCAGTCCGCGCCGTTGATGACGATGTGCGGGAGGTTGGCCACGGTCTCGACATTGTTGACGACGGTCGGCTTGCCGTAGAGGCCTTTGATCGCTGGGAAGGGCGGCTTGAGTCGGGGCTCGCCGCGATAACCCTCGAGCGAGGTCAGCAGCGCCGTCTCCTCGCCGCAGATGTAGGCGCCCGCCCCGCGGTGCAGGATGATGTCGATCTCGTAGCCCTTGCCCAGCACGTTCTTGCCGAGGTATCCCGCCTGGCGGGCCTCCTCAATGGCCGCCTCCAGGGCCTCGTGCTGCGGTAGATACTCACCGCGGATATAGATAAAGGCCAGGTTGCAGCCAATAGCGTAGCTGGCAATCAGGATCCCTTCGAGCACCTGGTGCGGGCTCTTTTCGATCAGGTAACGGTCCTTGAAACAGCCCGGCTCGCTTTCGTCGGCGTTGCAGACGAGGTAGCGCGGATAGACGCCCTTGGGAAGGAAGCTCCACTTGTTGCCGGTCGGGAAACCGGCACCGCCGCGGCCGCGCAGTCCGCTCTTCTTGACGAGCTCCACCAGCTCGTCGGGCTGCATCTCGAGCGCCTTCTTGAAGCCGGCATAGCCGCCGGTCCGCTCGTAGACGGCGAGCCGTTCGAGATTCTCGGTGTGAAAGTCCTTGGTGATGACTGGCTTGAGTCCCATCAGACCTGGGTCCTCTTCCCTCTCGGCCGCGCACCTTCTGCTCCTGAGCGGGCTTTCTCACCGGGGATCGGCGCGACCGCTTCCGCTTTCTCCGGGCTTACGCCATGCGGCGATGGTTCGGTTCGTAGTCGGTGAATGATGGCGTCGATACGCTCCGGCGTCAGGTTCTCCTCGAAGTGGTGGTCGACCTGCATCATCGGCGCGCCTCCGCAGGCGCCCAGGCACTCGATCGTCGAATGCCAGGTAATGGCACCATCCTTCGTCGTCTGTCCGTCGCGGACGCCCAGCTGCTGCCCGAGGTACTCCGCCATCTCGTCCGCGCCGCGCAGCATGCAGGGCGCGTTGACGCAGA
>JALYYE010000003.1 GCA_030946735.1 Candidatus Dormiibacterota bacterium | reverse complement strand
TATAGGGCGTGTCGCGGCGGGATTGCGGCGCTATGATTCCGGGGCTGGCTAGGCCCGCCGGCGTCCCTGATTCCCGTCCCCCTCTTCGGATCCAACGACAACCCCTCCTTCCGGCGGGCCGCGCTTTTCCTAGCAAGGAAGGACGGTGCATGCCGTTGCCTCGTGGATGGGCCGTCTCATCACGCTGGCCGTTACCGTCGCCTCCATCCTGCTGATCTGGAAGGGCGGCGTCCTGAATGGGGTGCTGCCGCAGCAGGGTCCGCCGCCCCTGGACCCCGGACCGGTCATAAGCAAAAGTGGTGACGCGATGCAGGGCCTCAAGAGTTTCCACCTGTCGTTGAACGGCATCCTGGTCCTCAACGGCGTCGCAGGCGTGAAAGTCACCGGCTCAGGCGACCTCAGCACTCCGCACAAAGAAAACCTCAGTCTCCAGCTGGAGATCCCCGCCGCCAACGGCCAGACAGCCATCGTCGCCATGAACGAGCGGATCGAGGGCGGCCACGAATTCGTGCAGTATCCGGCCCAGGGCCCAGCCTGGAAGGACGTCACGGGCAACTCAAAAGGGCAGGTCGCCCCAGGGATGGATCCGATTGCCAACCTCGAGTTCGCCCATGCCTTCCGGGCTTCAGACGACCTGGGCGACATCACGATGGATCAGATCGCCATGCACCACTTCTCGCTGACCGTTGATCCGGGAAAGTATGTCGGTCAGCTGAAGGCTGACCCCCAGAGTGGCCTGACCCCTCAGGACGAGGCGGTGCTGAACAACGCCGGCATCCAGGTCGAGGTCTGGATCTCAGCCAGCGACTCGTTGATGCACCAGATGAAGATCGACATGACCACGACGCAGTTCACCTGGACCCTGACCTATCACTTCTCGAACTTCGTCGCCGGCGGCGGGTCCAGCTCTACCTAGCGACCCCTGCGGTCAGACCGAGACCTTCTCCCGCTCCCGTTCCCGCTCCTTTTCCGGCGGCTTGGGCGTATGGCTACCGTAATCGCGCAGCTCGTCTTCGGTCAGATGCCCTGCCGCGATCAGTAACTCGACGTAGGTCACTCCCAGATGCGGTGCCGCCCGGCGGAGCACCCATGGTGGCGGGTTCTCCTTGTTCTTGTTGACGGCCTGGTAGAAGTAGATCTGGTTCAGGTCACAGCGGACGGCGAGCCGGTGCAGGGAGATGTTCTGCTCGCGACACTTGCGCCTCAGATAATCGCGGAAGTCCACCGCCCCACCTACCTCCAGAAACCCACCAGCGACAAATTAGTCGGGCGACGTCACCCCATTATAGGTATCGGCCGCATGCGCCCCCGGCCCTAGACGGCTCACGATCGCCGATAGCTCACCCAGCCGCTGGATGACGAAATCCGCCACTCCTGGGTCGTCCTCCTGGCGCCACTCGCGGGTGAGCACGGCTCGCATCCCCTGCGCTTGTGGTCCCTGCACATCCTCCCGCACTCGGTCGCCGACGAAGAGCGTTCGCGACGCATCCGCGCCGAGTTTTCCGAGGGCGTCGGCATAGATGGCGGGGTGCGGCTTGCGGACGCCGACCTCGGAGGAGAAGGTCACTGCGTCGAAATAGTCCGCGAGACCAAGCGCGGCCAGCTGTTGCTTCATCAGGCGGGGCAGGTAGGCGGCGTTGGAGACGATGCCGAGGCGCAGCCCCTGCGCGCGTAGTGCCTGGAGTGTCCCGATGACGTCGGGACCGACGTGGACGCTTTTCAGCCAACCCTGCTGTTCCAGCTCCATCACCTGTTCGATCACCGCCGGCGCCAGCTCCAGGCCGAGGCCGCGCAGTGCACTGCCGTAGATAGCGGCGATCTCGACCTCCTCCGAGCGCCCGGCCGCGTAGTCGCGCTGGATCTCCTCGTCGACCGCCTGGGAAACCTTCTCGATCAACACCTGCGCGGCGGGTACATCGCGCGCCAGGGTCCTTGCCAGCAAATGGTTGATCTTCTCGTACGCTTCGACCAGCATGGAGTGCGGGCGCTCGTCGAAATAGATGAGCGTGTGTCCGTAGTCGAAGAGCACCGTCTCGAGGGGGCGGCTCACAGCAGCGAGCGCAGGGCCTCGAGATTTTCGCGCCCCTCGAGCATCTCCTCCCCGGGCGTCTCGAGAACGAAGGCGCAGTGAGCCAGCGGCTCGTAGTTGAGTAGCGTCCGGAAACCTTCGAGGCCGATGCTGCCCTTGCCGATGCTCACGTGCCGGTCGGCTTTGCCGCCGAGCGCTACGGTTGTGTCGTTGCAATGGCAGGCGCGGATCCGCTGCGCCGGAATAATGCTGGTCAGCTGATCCAGGGTGGTGCGCATTCCTTCCGCGCCGGCGTCGTCGTAGCCTGAAGCGTAGGCGTGGGCCGTATCGAAGGTGACACCCAGCCGCTGCGCGTGTTGCGGTAAGCGGCCGAGAATCTGGGCCAGGTCCTCGAACTTTGCGCCGACGTAGGCACCGCCCCCCGCGGAGGTTTCCAGCAAGACCATGGCGGAGCCACCGGCCTTGCCGAGCACGTCGTCGAGCGCGGCGACCACGCGATCGATCCCAACTTGCGCCCCTTCGCCCATGTGGCTTCCGACGTGGGTCACGACGTACTGGCAGCCGTATGCCTCGGCCCGCTCGAGCTCGGCGATCAATGCCGCCCGCGATTTCTTCTGAAAGTTGGGCTTGGGGCCGGCCAGGTTGATGAGATACATCGAATGCGACATGGCTGGCCGTACGTCCAATTCTTGCAAGGCCTGTTTGAAGGACGCCGTGGACTTCGGATCCACGGGTGCTGAGCGCCAGGCGCTCGGGTTGTCGGTGAAGATCTGCACGGACCTGAGCTCCAGCGCTCTGATCGTCTCTATCGCCTTGTCGAGGCCACGGCCCGTGCGCATGTGCATGCCGATGCGTCGCTCCTTGGGCACAGG
>JALYYE010000416.1 GCA_030946735.1 Candidatus Dormiibacterota bacterium | reverse complement strand
CTGCTGAAGCGAGGAGTCGTCTGGGATTGGATGCCGCGGGGCTGCGCGAGCTCTACCGGAACATGGTGCTGATCCGGCGCGCGGACCAGGAGGCGCTTAACCTCCAGCGCCAGGGTGAGCTCGGCCTGTGGGGTCAGTACCTCGGCCAGGAGGCAATCCACGTCGGGGCCATGACGGCGCTTCGGAGCGAGGATTGGGTTTTCCCCAGCTATCGCGAGTTCGGCATGGCGATGGTCCGTGGCGTCGATCCGGCCGATATGTTGACGCTGTTCCGCGGCCTCTCGCATGGGCCGTGGGATCCCCGCAAATACCACTTCGCGCCGCTGGCGATTCCGGTCGCGACCCAGGTCCCCCACGCCGTCGGGTTCGCCATGGGCTGCCGCCTCAAGCACACCGACGAGGTCGTCCTTTCCACCTTTGGCGATGGCGCCACATCGGAGGGCGACTGGCATGAGGCGATGAACTTCGCCGGGGTCTTCAAGGCACCGGTGGTGTTTCTCTGTCAGAACAACTACTGGGCGATCTCCGTCCCGCTGTCGAAGCAAACCGCCGGATCCATCGCCGAGCGCGCCCAGGGCTATGGATTTCCCGGCATCCGGATCGACGGCAATGACGTCCTCGGGGTCTTTGCCGCGGTCCGGGCGGCCGCTGCCCGCGCGCGTCAGGGCGAGGGCCCTTACCTCATCGAGGCGGTGACCTACCGGATGGGCGCCCACACCAGCTCCGACGATCCGACGCGATACCGAACCGAGAGCGAGCTGCAGCCCTGGAACGCCAAAGATCCTATTGCCCGCTACCAGGCCTGGCTGGAGCAGCAGGGCATCATCGATACCGGAACCATCGCCGCGATCGCCGACGCAGCCGAATCCGCGGCCCAGGCGATGCGCAACCGTCTGACCTCGATGCCCACCCCGCCTCCCGGCGAGGCGATGTTCGGCCGCGTCTACTCGAACCCGCCGGAGTCGTTTCTCCGGGAACGCGAAGAGTTCGAGTCGTCGCTCGAGGGCTCCTGATGGAAGCGGTGACGATGGCGAAGGCCATCAACCTTTCGCTGCGCGATGCCCTGACCCGCGACGAGAACGTCCTGATCTTTGGCGAGGACGTCGGCGCCCTCGGCGGCGTCTTTCGAATCACCGATGGGTTGCAGAAGGCCTTCGGCGAGGAGCGAGTCTTCGATACACCGCTGGCCGAATCCTCCATCATCGGCATCGCGGTCGGCCTGGCCCTGCGCGGATTCCGGCCTGTACCGGAGATCCAGTTCGACGGCTTCATCTACCCGGCCTTCGAGCAGATCGTGAGTCACGTGGCCAAGTACCGGAACCGCTCGGGCGTCTCGCTGCCGATCACGATTCGCGTTCCCTTCGGCGGGCACATCGGCGCCGTCGAGCACCACTCGGAGAGTCCCGAGGCATACTTCGCCCATACCGCGGGACTGAAAGTCGTCACGCCGTCGACCCCCGGCGATGCCTACGCCTTGCTGCAGGCGGCGATCGATGATCCCGACCCGGTGATCTTTTTCGAGCCGAAGGCCCGCTACTACCTCAAAGAAGAGATCGACCCGGCCGCTCGCGTGCCGATCGGCAAGGCGCGGGTGGCGCAGGAAGGCTCGAGCGTTTCCATCATCGCCTACGGCCCCACGGTCAGCGTCGCGCTCCAGGCAGCCAAGACGGCGGCGGCGGAGCAGATCTCGCTCGAGGTCATCGACCTTCGCAGTCTGTCGCCCCTCGACATGGACACCGTGATGACCTCGGTGCGCAAGACGCATCGCGCCGTCGTGGTCCACGAAGCCCCCGTCTTTTGCGGCTTCGGAGCCGAGGTCGCCGCCCGAATCAGCCATGACGCGTTCGACTTCTTGGAGGCCCCCGTGGCACGCATCGGCGGATTGAACGTCCCCTATCCCCCGGCGCGCTACGAGAAGCTTTACCTGCCCGACGTCGACCGCATCCTGCAGGCGGCGGACGCCGCGCTCGCCTATGGCTGATCAGACGTTCCGATTGCCCGACCTGGGCGAGGGTCTGACCGAGGCCCAGCTGGTGGCCTGGCGGGTCGAGGAAGGTGCCAAGGTCGACATCAACACACCGCTGTGCGAGGTCGAGACGGCCAAGGCTGTCGTTGTGATCCCCTCGCCATGGGCCGGGACGATTCAAAAGCTTCATGCGCGGCCCGGTGAGTCGGTCGCCGTCGGCGCGGCGCTTGTGACGATCGCCGCGGCGGAGGCGGCCCAGGCCGAGGCCACGCCCGGGACGCTCGTCGGTTACGGCCCCGGGGCGCCCGAGTCGGGCATTCGACGCAAAGCCCGCACGCCGTCCGCCGTTGCCGAGAGCAGCGGTGATGTGCGCGCGGCGCCCTTTGTCCGCCAGTTGGCCAAGGAGATGGGCGTGGACCTGGCACAGGTGACGGGCAGCGGCCCGGGCGGCCGGATCACGCGAGCCGACGTCGAAGCGGCCGCGTCTGCCCCAGCCTCAGCAACATCGAAAGCCGCACCATCGACCGATGGCGAGCGGCGCATCAGCGTCGTGGGAATCCGCAAGGCGATCGCCCGGCAGATGGTGCGGTCGGTTTCCACCATTCCGCAGTTCACCGAGTTCGCGGTCTTTGACGCCACCAACCTGATGGCGGCCCGCGAGCAGGGCAAAGCGAGCGGACGATCGATGACCCCTCTCCCCTATTTCATCGCGTCGGTGGTGAAAGCAGTCCGCGCCTATCCCCTGATGAACAGCTCGTGGGACGAGAGCCGCGACGAGATCATCCTGAAGGAGGCGGTCAACGTCGGCATCGCCGTCAATACCAGCCAGGGACTGCTGGTGCCGGTCCTCCGAAGCGCCGACCAGCTCCAGCTGGCCGCCATCGCAGAGAAAAGCGCCCAATTGATCGAGGGCGCCCGCGCCGGGACGCTGCCCCCCGGCCAGATGAGCGGCGGCACGATTACCGTCACCAACGTCGGTGCCAGCGGCCCGGTCGAGACCGGCACGCCGATCATCAATCCCCCGGAGTGCTGCGTGGTCGCCTTCGGCGCCATCAAGCCGCGCCCCATGGTGGTCCAGGGGCAGGTCGTCGCCCGCAGCGGCGCCTGGATCTCGATTTCGGTCGATCACCGGATCGTGGACGGCGCGCTGGCGACGGAATTTCTCACCGCGTTGGTCGCCGAGCTCGAGACAATCAGTGCCTGACGAGGCCCAACTGATCTACGACTGGAACACGGTTGACGCGCCGCCGAGGCCTGACCACCCGGTGAGCATTCACGACGAGACGCTGCGCGACGGGATCCAGGGCCCGTCCGTCCGTGACCCGGACATCGAGCACAAGCTGCGCTTCCTGCACCTGGCTGATGAGCTCGGTGTCGGGTCGATCGACCTCGGTCTTCCGGGATCGGGCCCGCGGGCGGTCGCCGACGTGGAGCGGTTAGCCGAGGAAATCCGGGACCAGCACCTGCGCATCCAGCCGCTTTGCGCGACGCGCACGCTCGAGGTCGACATCCGCCCGGTGATCGAGATCTCCCAGCGGGTCGGTATCCCGATCGAGGTCGCCGCTTTCATCGGTTCCAGTCCGATCCGCCAGTACGCCGAGGGCTGGACGATCGACCAGATGGTCGATAACACGCGCAAGGCGGTCCGCTTCGCCCGACAGAACCAACTGCCGGTGCTCTACGTCACCGAGGACACGACCCGGGCGAAGCCGGAGACGCTTCGCCGACTCTTCGGCACCGCGATCGAGGAGGGTGCGGCGCGGGTCGCCGTCTGCGATACGGTCGGCCACTCGACGCCCGACGGCGCCCGTGCCGTCGTCCGCTACGTCCGCCGGATGCTCGATGAGATGAAGCCTGGCGTCGGCCTCGACTGGCACGGCCACAGTGATCGCGGCCTGGGCATCATCAATGCGATCGAGGCCGCGGTTGCGGGCGCCGATCGGATCCACGGCTGCGCGCTGGGTTTGGGCGAGCGCGTCGGCAACACGCACCTGGACCTGCTGCTCGTGAACTTCCGCCTGCTCGGCTGGATCGACACAGACCTGAGCAAACTGCGCCAGATGGGCGAGGTCATCGCCGAGGGCACCGGGATGGCGATCCCGGCGAACTATCCGGTGCTGGGGAAGGATGCGTTTCGGACCGCGACCGGGGTTCACGCTGCTGCAGTCATCAAAGCCATGCGCAAGGGCGATGACTGGCTTGCCAACCGCGTCTACTCCGGTGTTCCGGCCGACCTGTTCGGCTGCGAGCAGGTGATCGAGATCGGGCCGATGAGCGGCGAATCGAACGTTATCTTCTGGTTGGAGCAGCGCGGCATCGATCCCCAACCCCCGGTGGTCAAGGCCGTCATAGAGGCAGCGAAGCGGGCGAATGGCCTGCTATCGGAGGCTGACGTGCAGCGCATCGTGGAGCGAGTTCCGCCAACCGGCCTGCCTTTACGCTGAACGGCCGCACGTGACGAGCCGCGATCGCGCGCTGGCGGCGGTGTGCGACACGTTCGTGCCGGGTGATCAGGACCGACTCCCCTCCGCCAGCGCCCTGGGCGTGCCGCAGCGGCTGCGGTCAGAGATCGAAGCCCTGCACCAGCCGGCCCTGCTCAGGGAGTTTGATCGCCTGCTCGACACGATCGACTCACCGGTCTTGAACGCCGTGTTGAGTGGCCGCGCCGTACGCTTCAGCTCGCTATCACGGGAGCAACGAGAGGACTACCTGCGGCGCTGGGCCGGCAGCCGTCTGCCGTTGAAGCGGCGCGCCTTTCAGGTGCTCAAACGCT
Source organism: Candidatus Dormiibacterota bacterium (assembly GCA_030946735.1). Taxonomy (GTDB): domain Bacteria; phylum Chloroflexota; class Dormibacteria; order CF-121; family CF-121; genus CF-13. Next base: position 2,003 of record JALYYE010000416.1, on the reverse strand, counting down.
TGACCTTGCTCTACACCTACGGCGCGCCGGATTCCCCGTACTGGGAGTGGGCGGGCTACACACCCCCGGCGCTTGTTCGGCCGGCCCAGCCGGCTGTGCTGACCATCCGGCAGCCCGGCCCCGGTGAGACCGTGGAGGCCGACGCGTGTGTCATCGGGTGTGGGGCTGGAGGCGGTGTGGCCGCCGCGGTATTGGCGGCAAGGGGCAAGCGTGTCGTGGTCCTCGAGCGCGCCGTTCTCCGCACGGAGCGAGAGTTCGATGGGCGCGAGCTCGCAGGCTTTGCCGCGCTCTTCGTCGATCGCGGGATTGCGTCCACCGAGGATCGGTCGATTTCGCTACTGGCGGGAAGCGCCGTCGGCGGGGGCACCGTGGTCAACTGGAGTACATCACTTCGCCTGCCGGCCTCGATTCGTCACGAATGGCGTTCGCTCGGCGTCGACGATGAGCTCGATGCGCATTACGACGCGGTCGAAGCCCGGCTCGACATCGACACCGACGAGAGCCCACGGAACGGACCGAATGCGGTCCTCGAGCGTGGCCTCCAGCAGCTTGGTCTGGCGCACACCACGATTCCCCGTAACGTCCGTGGTTGCGGCGACTGCGGACATTGTGGATTTGGTTGCCGGCCGGGCGCCAAACAATCCACACTCCGGACCTACCTGGTCGATGCCTGCCGCGATGGCGCCGAGATCCTCCATGGGTGTGAGGCGGTACGCCTCGAACTGTCCCATGGTCGGGTCACCGGCGTTGTGGCGCAGGTGACCGGCGGCGAGCTCCGGGTGCGGGCCCCGCTCGTCGCGCTGGCGGGCGGCTCGCTGCTGTCACCGGCGCTCCTGCTGCGGTCCGGCGTCGGCGGCGACCACGCCGGACGGCATCTGGCTCTTCATCCGACGGTGGCCGTCGCGGGGATCTATGACCAGCCAGTGCGGCTATGGAGCGGCGTGCCGCAGTCCGTCGTTAGCGAGGCGTTCGCTGACCTCGTACCGGGCTACGGTTTCCGCATCGAGTGCCCGCCGGCGCTCCCCGGCATCCTGGCGGCCTCGGTGCCGTGGTGGAGCGCCACGCAGCATCGCCAGTTGATGGCGCAGGCCGCACAGACGGCGGCCTTCATTGCCATCGTGCGCGATCGGGAAGGCGGACGCGTCACGGTGGATCGGCGAGGCCAGGCACAGGCGAGCTATCGCGTCGAAACGGAGTCAGCCCGGCATCTCATCCGCGCCATGATCGAGACGGTTCGCATTCATCGTGCCGCCGGCGCACGGCAGGTGGCCACGCCGCATACGCCCCCGCTGACGCTCGGCCGCGATGGCGACCTGGGCGCCTACGAAGCCGAGATCGAGCGCCGCGGCGTGGTTGCCAACCGGATAACACTGTTTAGCGCCCACCAGATGTCGACCTGCCGGATGGGAGCCGAGCGCCGAAGCTCCGTGACGAACCCTGATGGCCAGGTGTGGAACGTCGCGGGCCTCTATGTGACCGATGCCAGCGCCTTCCCTGCAAGCTCGGGTGTCAATCCCATGCTGACGGTAATGGCGCTGGCACGCCGGAGCGCGCAACGAATGCCCTAGGTCAGAGCTTCGTCACCGGGATACAGATGTCGCACTGGAACGCGCCGGTTTCCGGGTCCATCGTCATTTCCGGCGCGTAGTACTCGAACAAGGGGCGCGCGTCGAGTTGCAAACCGCTGCCCGGGAGCCAATCGCGCAGCAACCTCATCCAGACGTCACCAATTTCAGCGGAAGTCCCGGTGAAGCTGGCGGCCGCGTATTTCCCGCCGGGAATCGAGGCCTTCACGTGCTGGCCGGCTCCGACAAAATCCGCTTCGACTTCGACGGCGGCATCGTAGCGGCATTTCTCGGGTGCCGTGATGCCGGGATCGTCGAGGCTGATGCCGTAGCGCGGCCGGTCCAGCAGGTGGTTGGTCGCCATCCATGGATAGACGGTCTCCTGCCAGAACCGCGATAGGTCCGCGCCGTACGGGCCGACGTGTCGAAGATAGGCCA
>JALYYE010000414.1 GCA_030946735.1 Candidatus Dormiibacterota bacterium | reverse complement strand
GCGACAAACGTCACGACCGTGACGCCGATCCAGGCCATCAAGAATCTACCTTGCGCTGCCATGCTGGTCCGAACGCACAGCTTAGTGGCTCCAGCCAGGATTCGCGCACGTGTTCAGGCCGCTTCAGCGGAATCTACGACCCAGCGGCAAATAGTGAAAATGGCTGGGTCAATTGGCCAGGTTTAGCAACTCTTGCGGCGGAACTCGCCCCTACTGCTGCCCGCCTGGTTGCACGCCTTCTGAGCCCGGCCCGCTCTCGGACTGCAGAGTAGGTGCGGTTGGGTGAGCTAAGCTCGGTGACCTCGCTCGCCTTACTCGGGTAGCATTACCAGTTGCCCCGGGGCCCTGATGAGCGGACCGAATCGTCCAGTTGAGCGTGTGACAACGCTTGTTCCAGAGCTGTCCGCGCAGCCGGAATGGATCTCACAACATGCGTGGTACGCAGCTCAGAAGTTCGAGTTCTCGGAAATGGACGCCTCTGTCCTGTGCAACCAGATTGTTGGACCATACCTAGCGCGCTGCTTAGTCAGACACGACACCGATCAGGCCGGACGAGTGATGCTCTTCCTCGAGGAGCTCCTGAGTCAGCAGGATCCCGCCGGTCTCTTAGCAGGGCGCCACACGTTTGAATGGTTTGTCTTCCGACGCAGACTCGACCCAGTAGCCGAACCCCTAATGGGCGCTTATTCCCGAGATTTCATCCAGTCGTTGCGCGCAGCTTGGTCTCCATGGCTGCCCCTGGTCGATGTCCTCGACAGCCTGTTTCGGGACGTTTCGACCGTGGTGCTGGCGCGCCATCCCTCGCTAAAGGCAGGTGGATCGCCGCTCGTGAATTCCGCGGGCTGCGCTTTCCATTACGGCTATAGCTTCATGTACGAGCCAGCCAGCCAACGATACGAGGACTTGTTACTGGAGTTCGCCGTCGGTCTCTCCGACCTAGCCGCAACGACGCTTGCCGCTGAAGGGCGCCAGGAGACCGCGGTCTACAACATTGAGCGCGGCTCTGGGCGAGCATTAGCTCCACCGCTGGGGCCAATCGTCCTACCGGCGAGAGGCAGCGGCAGCCGCTACTTTGCCGCCGTGCTTGAGGCCGCGCAACAGGCTGCGGCGCACACATGGCGTCACCTCGATGACGTGCTGCCAGCCCTGGCTACCCCATACGACGTGGAAAACTGAGAAGCGTACTCGCCAGGCCAGGACAGTCAGGCCGCCTCTCGAAGGCGATGGCTGGGTCAATTGGTCAGGTTTGGCAACTTTGCTCGCAAGCCTTGGAGACTCCATAAGCAAGACTTTGGCCCAAACTAGCTAGCGACGCCCTCGACAACCCCGTATAACGGGCCTGGAAGCGACCCCCTGAACTCGTATCCGGCGTGCTCCAACAGCGTGCGATACTCCGCAAGCGTCCGTTCTCGGCTGCCGAGTTGCACCATCATCTGGAGGTCCATCATCACCGCGTTCAGGTGTTCGGGACTGTCGGTTACTCGCGCCGGCAAGAGACGTTCGATGAGCAGGATCCGGGCGCCTCGCGCTGAAGCGCGCCGGCAGGCCGACAGGATGAGCGTGGCAGGTTCGTCGTCCCAGTCGTGGATGATGTTCTTCAGCAGATAGACGTCACCGCCCATCGGTACCGTCTTGAAGAAGTCGGCCTCGACTGTCGTACAGCGATCGGAAACTCGTTGTCGGGATAGGTATTCCCGCGTCCCGGCAAGTCCCGCCGGAAGGTCGCAGATGATAGCCCGCAAATGAGGGTGCGCCTGGAGTACGCCCGCTGCCAGCGCGCCGTTACCGCCGCCGACATCGACGATCACCGAGGCGCTCGAGAAATCGGACCCAGCGGCGACAAACTCGACAATCTCATTTGTGCCGGAGACCATTGCCTGGTTAAAGCGGGCCGCGAAGTCGGCATCGCGGGCCAGCGAATCCCATAGGGTTCCGCCATGGGCGATCTCGTGACCAGGCTTACCAGTCCGCATCGTTTCCATGAGGTGATCCCAGTCGCGGTAGCTCTCGGGCAGCAACATCAATGCCATGGCACGCCGAGATCCCTGGACTCCCTCTCGAAATAGGTTCCCCACCTCGGTGTTACGGAATCGGCCCTCCGCAGTTTCAACGAGCACGCCCAGTCCGGCCAGTCCTCGGAGGACGCGGTGCAGGCGGTCGGCTTCGATGCCGGTGGCGGCGCTGACGTCTTCCGCCGAAAGCGGCCCGTCAGCGAGAAGGTCGGGGACCCGCAGCTGAGCGGCGAGGCGGACGAGCTGGGAGGCGCGAAAACCATTGACCAACTCATAGGCTGTATCAGCGGGCGTCCGGTCCACGACGGTTATTGTGCGGAGTCAGGGGCGGTTTGACCAGCCCTTGTGTAGATTGCGGCCACCTAAAGACTCGAGGGTCGTGAAGGGGATGGCTGGGTCAACTGGTCAGAGTTGGCAAC
>JALYYE010000406.1 GCA_030946735.1 Candidatus Dormiibacterota bacterium | reverse complement strand
TTGCGAATTGGTCACCGATACCGGCAACGCTCCCTCCCTCGTCTGAACTGAGGCCGATTCTACGCATACAATGGGGCCCAGTGCAGGTCCTAGGCAGCATCCTGGAGGCCGTCGGGCACACGCCGCTGGTGCGGCTCCAGCGCATCACTGCCGGGCTCCGTCCCACCATCCTCGCCAAAGTCGAGACGCTCAATCCCGGGGGAAGCGTCAAGGACCGGATCGGGCTGCGCATGATCGAGGATGCCGAGCGTCGTGGCCTCTTGCGGCCGGGTGGCACCATCGTCGAACCGACCTCCGGCAATACCGGCCATGCGCTGGCGATCGCGGCGGCGCTGAAGGGGTACCGAATGATCTTCGTGATGGCGGACAAGCAGTCGCCGGAGAAGATTGCGCTGCTGCGCGCCTACGGCGCCGAGGTCGTCGTCTGTCCGACGGCGGTTCCGCGCGAGTCGCCCGAAAGCTACTACTCGGTCGCCGAGCGGCTTAGCCACGAGATCCCGGGCGCCTTCCAGCCGAACCAGTATTTCAACCAGGCGAACCCGCAGTCGCACTACGAGACGACCGGACCCGAGATCTGGCAGCAGACGGACGGCAGGGTCGACGTGGTGGTCGCCGGCCTTGGGACAGGCGGCACCATCACGGGGGTGGCGCGGTTCCTGAAGGAAAAGAAGCCGTCGGTACTGATCGTGGGCGCCGACCCGGAGGGATCCCTCTACTCCGGCGACACCATCAAGCCCTACAAGGTGGAGGGGATCGGCGAAGACTTCATCCCTGGAACGATCGACCTGAAGCTGGTCGACCGGATCATCCAGGTCAACGACCGCGACTCCTTCCTGACCGCCCGACGCATCACCCGCGAGGAGGGGATCCTCGTGGGTGGCTCATCGGGGACCGCCATGAAGGCAGCCATGGAGGTGGCGCGCGACCTCGACGAGAAGACCGTCATGGTCGTGATCCTGCCCGACACCGGGCGCAACAACTTGAGCAAGATCTATAACGACGAGTGGATGCGACAGAACGGTTTCTTCGAGCGCTTCCCGCGCCAACTCGTGCACGACGTGGTCGCCGTGCGAGAACGGGAGATGCCGGAACTGATCACGGTCTCGTCGAAGGAGAAGGTCGGCCGTGCCATCGACCTTCTCCAGGAGTACGGGATCTCACAGATGCCGGTCACCGAGGACGGCAGCGCCGCCGGCAAACGGTTGGTGGGGAGCATCCAGGAACGCACGCTGCTCGATCGTGTCTACCGTGATCCGGGATTGATCGAGACCACGGTCGGCGCCGCGATGGATGGGCCCTTTCCGACCATCGCCGCCGGAGCACACGTCGACGAGGCCTTCAATGCGTTGCTGGGTGGCACCACCGCACTGGTGGTGATGGACGCCGAGCGGCCCGTCGGGATCATCACTCGCGTCGATCTGCTGGAGTTCATGGCGCACACGCGCGCCTCCCGGTGAGCGACGAGGGCACGCCCGGGTTCTCCACCCGGGCCATCCACGCGGGGCAGGAGCCTGACCCACGCACGGGCGCCGTCGTCGTGCCGATCTACCAGACCTCGACCTATGCGCAGGAGGCGGTCGGGAAGCATCGCGGCTACGAGTACTCGCGGACCGGGAATCCGACGCGGACGGCACTCGAGCAGTGCATCGCGGCCCTGGAAGGAGGGGCCCATGGGCTCGCCTTCGCCTCCGGAATGGCGGCCGAGGCGGCGGTCATGCAGCTGCTCAAGCCGGGCGACCACACGGTGGCGGTCGACGACCTTTATGGCGGTAGCTACCGCCTGTTCCGCCGGATCCTGGAGCCGATGGGACTGAGTTTCTCTTTCGTCGACGGCTCGGACCTCACCGCCGTGGAGAGGTCGTTGACCGATCGCACGCGACTGCTCTGGGTGGAATCGCCGACCAATCCGCTCCTCAAGCTGGTCGATATCGAGGCGGTCGGTAGGCTGGCGCACGCTCGGCAGGCGCTGCTGGTGGTTGACAACACCTTCATGAGTCCGTACTTTCAGCGTCCGTTGTCGCTCGGCGCCGACATCGTGGTGCACAGTGCCACCAAGTACCTTGGTGGGCACAGCGACGTGATCGGCGGCGCGCTGGTCGTGAATCGTGAGGACCTCTTCGAGCGTCTGGCCTTCCTGCAAAACGCGGTTGGCGGCGTGCCCGGCCCGATGGATGCCTGGCTCGTGCTGCGGGGTGTCAAGACGCTCGCCATCCGGATGCGCGAGCATGAGCGCAACGCGCGACAGGTGGCAACGTTCCTGAGCGAGCATCCGAAGGTGGCACACGTCTTTTACCCAGGATTACCGGACCATCCGCAGCGGGACATTGCCCGCCGGCAGATGTCGGGCTTTGGCGGGATGATCTCCTTCGAGGTCAACGGTGGGCTGGAGCCGGCGCGCCGCGTGGTCGAGCGGACCCGGCTATTTACGCTCGCTGAGAGCCTGGGCGGCGTCGAGTCGCTGATCGAACTCCCGGCGGCCATGACGCATGCCTCCATCCCGGCGGAAACGCGTCGAGCACACGGAGTGGCCGATGGCCTGGTCCGCCTCTCGGTCGGCATCGAAGACGCCGAGGATCTGATCTCAGACCTTGACCGGGCACTGGCCCAGGCGTGAAGCTCAACCATGAGGAGGTGAACCTTGGAAGTAAAAGTTAACTTCGCGAATATCGTGGTGGCCATCATCCTGTTGTTGCTGGGCCTCGCCGTCTTTACCCGGCACCGGATCGCCTCGTACGTCGTTGGCGGATTCCTTACGGTGCTGGCCGCGCTCAGCATCCTGGCATTTCTCAAGATCCTCAACGTGTCGAGCGGTCCCATCAACATCGGTTAGGGAATCCCCGGCTCCGCTCGGACCGGAGCCGGTTCCCGATACTCGTCACGCGCTCGTCACCCTTCGACAGCTTCACCCGCCAGAGCCACGGGTAGACTCGAAGCGTGGACGTACTCAAGATCACGCCGCGTGGTTATTGCCATGGCGTCGTGGAGGCGATCCGTGCCGCCAAGCAGACGGCCAAGGCCCGTCCGGGCGAGAAGATCCGGATGCTCGGCTATCTCGTTCACAACACGCATGTGACCGACGAACTCCAGGAAAACGGCATCGAGCTGGTCGACAGCGACAACCGGCTCGAGGGCCTGGAGAAGATCGACCGAGGCACCGTAATCTTCACCGCGCATGGCGTATCGCCGGCCGTAAAGGCGAAGGCCGCTGAGCGCGGCCTCAATATGGTGGATGCGACCTGCTCCGACGTCGTCGTCACGCACGACCTCGTCAAGGACCTGGTCGAGCGCGGCTACGACGTGGTTTACGTCGGCCGGCGTGGTCACCCGGAGCCGGAAGGTGTCATCGGTGAGGCACCCGACAAGGTCCACCTGGTGCAAGATCCCGAAGATGTCGACGCGCTCAACATCGCGAACGAGAAGATCGCGGTCACCTGCCAGACCACCCTGAGCATCTGGGACACGGCGGCCATGATCAAGCGGGTGCGCGAGAAGTACCCGCAGGCGGAGGCCTACAACGAAATCTGCCGCGCGAC
>JALYYE010000396.1 GCA_030946735.1 Candidatus Dormiibacterota bacterium | reverse complement strand
GGGTTGGCAAGCAACGAACGCTCGGTGGAAACGGCAGCGAGTCCCCAGGCAGCGTGGAAGATCTGGTCTGACACGACCACCTGGCCGGAATGGAATCCGGACGTGCAGTCGATGACGCTCAATGGGCCGTTTGCGGCAGGCACGCGCGGGACGATGAAGACCAAGCAGGGCACACGCGCCATTCAGCTGACCGAGGTCGTACCGGGGCGTTCATTCCGGCTGGAAACCACGGTGATCCCCCTGACCCGGTTTGCCTTTGTCTGCCAGGTTTCGCCCGGATCCGCGGGCAGGACAACCCTGAGCCAGGGCATCATGATCGGAGGACCGCTCGGGGGGCTCGTCGGGGGCATGATGGGCAAACAGATTGCCGATACGTTTCCGGCCTTACTGCAGGGCCTGGCCCGCAAGGCTGAGGCGAGCGAAGGCCGAAGCTAGGGCCCCACGGTCGGCCTGCCGGGTCCACCTGGGCGGAAGAAGGCGCGAACCGGCTCTGGAAACCGCTGCAGGATGTCGTCGGGTACCTCGAAGCTGATCTCGGAGGCGTACTTGGTCTCGATGAAGCGGTCGATCGCGATCTGAATCAAGTTATGGGCGGCTTCGATTGGCATCTCGATTTCCGCGAACGCCGAACTCCGCTTCTGGAGGAATTGGTCGAGTTCCGCGCTCACCTGGCCGGCGAGCCGCCGCAGGGAGACCGTTGCCGTGGCGGCATCTTCCCCATCGCGGAACGCCCGGAGCTGCTGACCTTTCAACTCCCAGAGACGCGTAGTGTATGGCCCCATCGCGGCGCCGAGCTCGCGCTGGACGGCACGAATACGCTCAAGACGCGCCACCCCAACCTGGCGTGTCCAGTGCCTGCGGGCGGTGGAGTCCCCCAGCGCGCAGGCCCCATACCATCGGTGACGCTGTGGCATCGAGCGGGTCTCCAGGTGACGGCAGGTTAGAACCGGATCGAGCGGCTGATAGAGAGTGTCGAGCGGAATGAATTGACGAGGCTGGTAGGCGGGGCAGTCAGCAAAGTTTTCGGGAAACGGTTTCGGATAGGGACACTCGTCGTCGGGGCGTGGCATGCGGCGCTAAGTCTAAGCGCCGCGCCGCGCCGCATCATATAGGTGATGTTGGGCGCGCTCTACCTCGAACACTTGTCTGATGCGGACCTCGCATTTCTCGCCGCCGCTCGAGATTCCCATGACGACGTCCGCCCCGAGCAGCTCGAGGCGTTGATCGACAGTCCCGCGATTTTTCGCACGTTGTTCATGGTTCCCGGCCGAGATCCGCTGCTCCGAGGCTCGCCGTTCCTGATCTTCGCCGTGCTGATCCATCGTGTCGTCGGTGACCTCGGTCAAGCCTCCTTCGTCGAGGAATGGGTCGGGCCACGGCAGCGAGTGCCGGTCTTCGATACCGGCAGTCTCCGAGACTTTGGCGCCGATCCTCTCCGACGGTTGTTTCTTGCTGAGCTGCTCGCCTCCTATACCAGCGTCACCAGCGGCAGCACCCTGGTCAAAACCACTCGCGGCTGGCGGCGCCGGCGCTTCAGCGAGCTCGACCCGGTCCGGCTGGTCGAGCTGGCGGAATTGGTCCCGCAGGCCGACCGTCCATCGGTCTACCGCCGGCTGGGTGATCTGTCACTGTTCTTGACGGGCATCTTTCCGGATTACGCGGGGGAGCGGTTGGTCGCCGAGCGCGATCGCCGCCAGCTGGAACGCGCCCTGGCGACGTCCGACCGCGAGCGGTCCGACCAACGTGACGGCGTTTGGCTCCTCGAGCAGCTCGGTCGGCGTGCCTACCGGATCGCACAGCAGGGCGCGGATCGCCGGGCGGCAATGGCCGGTGTACTCGCCGACGTCAGTGAGAATTTTGCCGCGGCGCGCCGCGTCCTGAACTTCCTCACCGACCGCTACCTCTTCCCCATGCGGCGTCAGTGGTTCGGGACCGGTTGATGGCCAGCTGGGCAGAGTTCGCCTCGGCGGAGCCCGCCCTCGCGAGCCGCGTCGCCGAGCGCTTCGAGATTCGGAAACACAAGACACTGGCCACGCTGCGAAAGGACGGCTCCCCGCGGATCAGCGGCATCGAGGTGGAGTTCGTGGACGGCGAACTTTTCCTTGGGATGATGCCCGGTTCGGTCAAGCTGCAGGACCTGGAGCGCGATCCCCGTCTGGCCCTCCACAGCCCAACCGATGATCCTCCCGTCGACGATCCTCGGGCATGGCGTGGCGAGGCGAAGCTCGCCGGTTACGCCCACGAGGTCGCCTTCCCGGACTCACCGGTCGCAGGCGGGCGCCGTTTCCGCGTCGACATCACGGAGGCGGTGCTTACCCACTTGAACCACGCCGGCGACCGCCTCGTTGTCGAGTTCTGGCGACCGGGAGACGGGTCTAAGCGACTCGAGCGGCTTTAGCTCAGGAGCGCGCTTGCGCGCCCACCGGCACCGGAAGACTGATGACGATCAGGTTGCCTTCCGAGTCCTTGAACCACGCGACCTTCGAACCCCCAAGCTCTGCGATGCCATTCACGGTCTTGAGTCCGGGCACGTCGTAGTCTTCAAACTTGACACCCTTCGCCTGAAGGTCCTTGACGGCTCCTTCGACATCCTCGACCTCGATCCCCATCTGGGTATGCGTCCCGGACGGCTTGCCGCTGCTGGGGAATACCCCAAAACCGGTGCCTGCCGCTAAGGCAAACATCATCCCGCCCGGATCCTCCTGGGTCGGCGTCAACCCCAGTTTGTCGCGATAGAAAGCCTTGGCGCGAGCCATATCCTGTGCCGGAAGCGCCGCTGCCGCACGTAGTGGTTTAAACATTGCCCACCTCCT
>JALYYE010000383.1 GCA_030946735.1 Candidatus Dormiibacterota bacterium | reverse complement strand
GACGGTCCGTCGTTGTCCACTGAGGTCAGCCTGTCGGCATTGTCATAGCCGTAACTCGTCTTAACGCCGGCCGGACGCGTCATCAAACTTCGCAACCCGTCCGGCGTATAGCTGATGCTCGTCGTCTGGTTGAACCAGTCGGTCAGCCCCGTGAGTTGGTTGGCGGCATCGTACGTGTAGCCCAGGGTTCGCGCGCCTGGGAGCGTGATCGCCGTGCGTCGATTCGCGGCATCATATGCGTAGCTCACCGTTCCCTGTGGCGCTGCGACTGCTGTGACGTTCGATGCTGCGTCGTAGGCGAAGGTGGTGCTTCCGGTCGAATCAGTCATTATCGTTCGCCGACCCGCTGCGTCGTACGCATTAGCGATCGAGCCGCCCGGGAAGGTCGTCGAGGTCCTGCGGTCGGCTGCGTCATATCCGTAGCTCACGCTGGTTCCGCGGGCATTGACCTTTGTGATCAGCCGGCCGGCCGCATCGTAGGTCATGGTCGCAACCTTTCCAGCGGGATTCGTTTGGGTCGCCACGTTGCCCAACGGGTCGTATGTGAATCCGGTAGTGTCGCCCCTCGGGTTGACGATCGACGTCTTCTCGCCGCCAGCATCGAAGGTGATCATCACCTTGCAAATGCGGGGCCCAGGTGAAAGCATCATTGGCGGCATTCTTCGGTATGCCTTGCTGGCGCTCGTTCTCGGACTCGCCGCATCAATTTCCATCGGACACGAGTCGCACAGCATCTCCATCCAAACTAGCTGGGGCACCAAATGCCGCATGCCGCTGGAGACGACTACGTCAAGGGATTGACAGACAAAGTTGCCATCTCGACGGTCACCGGCGCGCTGTCGCTTACCGATGTCATAGCGCGCGCTCAGGCTCGGAAGAAGCGGTCAATCTTCGTAGCGGTTGACGCTAGTGCGTTATTGCCGGTCTACAACAGGGGCAGATCGCGGACCTCGAAGCATCCCTGGCGAGTCGGCGACCCGTCGTTTCTCCGACGGCTTATGAGCAGGCTACAAGGAGGACCGGCCCAGCAGCTCTAACCTCTTGGATGGAAGCACATCATCATAAAGGCTTCGGATGGGGCCGTTGGCGAAGTGGGGCGTTCGTGGCTCGAGCTCTGGAGCGTCGAGAGGGTTGAGAGGGAGAATCAATCCGCGAGGCAGGCTGGCAGCGTCCAATTTGGATCCGATGGCTACGTCCGCCGCTATGCGTTCAAAACGGACCCGAATACGAATATCGTCGAAATCAGGACAGATATGGAAAATGGGAATGAAGTCGCTCGAGGCCGCAGCTTGGTCGAGTTCCTGAGATCGCTAACCGAGCTCCCAACGAGCGACCGATACGCAGTCCGTAACCGATCGTGGTCGGCCTCGCCTCCTGCAGCTGGACTGAGTGCAGCCGGGTCGAATGGACCGTATACGTTGCACATAATATGCTACTATGTCTGTAGCGTTTGAGCCGCGCCTCGTACCCATCTGCGGGCTCAAAGGAGAACCATCATGCCTGACTCATACGATCGCGAAGTCGTCCGACAGGAGACGACGACGGGCGAGCCGGTCCGGCCCGTCGCACCCGTCACCCCGGTCGCGCCCGTAACGACCTCGTCGACCTCGCGGACGGCTGTCTACCGCGAGGGCGGCTACAACACCCGCGCGATCCAGGTCGTGTGGTGGATCGTCGGTTTGATCGACGTCCTGATCGCGATTCGCTTCGTGCTGAAGCTCTTAGGCGCGAATCCGGCGCCCTTCGTCCGCTTCATGTACGACCTGACCTGGCCGCTAGTGGCGCCCTTCCACGGCATCTTCAACACCGCTCAGGAAGGCCGGTCAGTCCTCGAGCCCGAGTCGCTGGTCGCGATGGCGATCTACGCCCTGATCGGATGGGGCATCGTCTCGCTCATCCGGCTCATGTCGCGCCCGCGTTCGAGCACGACCGTCGTCGAATAACGCGCTAAGTATGTCTAAGTAGCCGCCCCGTTGGGCGGCTCTTCTTTTGTCTACGGAGCGCTCAGGTCTCGGTCTCGGCCATTGAACGCGGAAGGCGAGCCCGACCGAACGTCATGGCTCCCGCCGGCACGATCCAGGGACAGATCTGCACGGAGAAGCGCCCGGCCCGCACCGCCGGGTCTTGTTCTTTGAGTGCCCGGGGCCGTTCCGGGTCGACATTGAGGATGCAGGCCCCGAAACTCCCGGTCCGGTGGCCCGAGCAGAGGACCAGCCGCGACCAGATAGCCGGCGTCATGGAGGTCGGCTAGGTACGACATGTGGGCGTCCTGAAGGGAAGCGGCGGCCGCGTCATCCAGCTCAGGAGCATCTGGGCGCAGCACCAGCAGTGCGATGGTGAACCGGTCGAATTGCATGTCGCGATTGTAGGTGCGGGACGGAAGGCCTGGTCCCGCTGGTTTTGACCCCTTCCAGACTTGAAGCCTGTATGGCGCTTCTCGAGCCATCTGACCAGGATGACGCTGCGTCCGGCGTCCTCGGCCTGAGTGAAGCGCAGCTCGGATCCGTGGCCGAAGACCAGTTGGCCACGGCGGCCGTTGTCAGTGCTCCGGGCGCGGCAACGGTAGCGTTTCCCCTCGTCGATCTCGGGTTCGACCTCTACCTTCGCCGGATTCGAACGTTGCGTGCCCATCCAGTGCAGGTGAAGGCCCGCAGCTTCCTCACAGCGGACGGCGAATTCCAGGCGAGCATCGCGTCGCTACACCGGGACCCCAGCGGTTATGTCTTCCTGCCCTACGTCCCGCCGCCAGACTGGCAGCTCCATCCGCGCCTCTGGGCTGTCCCCATACCGGAATTCCTGAAACTTGCGCAGCCGCATGGCAGTGGCTACCTCTTTTCCGGATACCTCGACGGACGGTTTGCGCAGGCGTCGAACCAATTTCTGCTTGATGTCCCCCAGCTCCGCCGGCAATGGCTCGAGCGGATTCCGGGCTGGAAGGATCCTGTCCCGGCACTGCCGCTCGGTGTGGCCTCCGAATCGGAAGCGGTCCCGAGGCCGGCGAGCCGCGCTTTCGGAAAGTACGGCGAGCTGTGGCTTGCCAGTCAGCTGATGCGCGCCGGACTGCAGAACGTGGTGATCGCCCAGGACCGGCTACGCGTGGACTGCGTCGATTTCCTGCTGCACGACCTTCAGTCGTATGCGATCGGTGGGTTGGCCATCCATACCACCAGCCTCAACGCGCGCGGCATCGTGCAATTCCGCATCCGTCAGGATACATTCTTCATCGACAAGCAACTTCTCGTGGTCGTTCTCCCATGCGGGACAGACGGTGAGCTCCACGACACCGCCTTCGTCATCCCCTCTGAGGATGTGCCGGCGATTACCACGGCATCCGTCGATCGTGGCGATCCGGGGTATCAGGGCAGCTTCCGGCTCGAGCCGCTGGCGGCGAAGATGCGCCCATTTGCCGTCCCGATGGAGAGGCTCGGAGTCGCCGTCCTCGAGCGCCTTTTCCCCGGCCGGCGCAGCGATCCTGCGTAGCCAGCCGGAGTCGACAAGTTATCAAAACAGTCGGTCGAACGCCGAAGAGGCCGGCACGCAGTGCGCCGAGGAAGCCTTTGCCAGATCGGTCATTTAGGTAAATTTGTGGCGCTACCGCCCGGCCGGGTAGGAGAATTGGGAGGCAATCCATTGCCCGGTGTAGTAGTCGATGGCGACCCATTGAGAAGTTGGGTCGCACGACCCATCGGTGACGTGTCCGGAGCAGATCAGTTGCCAATGGCCATTGAAAGTCACCACCCATGCCCAGCGGTGTGATGGCAGGTCGAAGCCGGTTACGAAGTCGCGCTTGATTTCGGCTGATCGCACCGTGACGGCACCCTGCCCGGAGTGTTCCCAGGCCAGTTGAACGGCGTCCGAGCGCGAGATGCCACTGCCCGGGCTGTCCAGCGATTGGTTTCCGAGGGCCGTGACTACGGCAACGACGAGGGCGAGGCCACCGAGTAGCAGAAGTATCCGCTTCCTGGAGAACCTGCTGGTCTTCAGTTGCATCATGGCGACTCGCACTCCAACTGTAACGCTGGAGTGTGGCTCAGCGCCCGGGCGCGCCGCCGCGGGTCACGACCCGAACCAGGGCAGCGAGGCCCCAGCCAATCAGCGAGTAGATGGCAATGGCGACCAGGGACTCGGGTTCAAAGACATTGCGGCCGTTGGCCGCAGTGTTGAAGATCCCATGAAACGGCGCGACGAACACCTGGGTCAGGTCGTAGATGAAGGTGACGAAGCTCGCCTGGGTCGAAGCGGCAAGCAGCTTGAACAGAAAGCGGATGACCAAAAGGGCGTCGACGATTCCCGTCAGCAGCCAGACAGCCTGCTCTGCCCGCAAGCTGTAGGCCGGTCGATCGGTCGTCACCGTCGTCGTGCTATTTTCGCGTGATTGTTGCATCGTCTTGTAACGGACGATCTGTGTGCAGTCCTGCGGACGGGGTGAATCTGTCGCAGCCTACAAATGCGGGGCGCTCGCTGTTCT
>JALYYE010000379.1 GCA_030946735.1 Candidatus Dormiibacterota bacterium | reverse complement strand
GTTGCCGAAGGACGGCTCACCGCCGTTTCCGACGACATGATCGAGCTGCAGCTGGGCGAAGGGAAGCATCTGAAAACGGTCGCGATCCGGCTGGTGGATATCGTCTCCGCCCGCCTGGCGATCGACCTATCACGACGCTGATGCTGAAGTCGGACTTCCTCAAGGCGCTCGACCAAGTCCAGGAGGAGAAGGGCATCTCCAAACAATCCCTGCTGAGTCTGATGGAGACCGCGCTGGCCACCGCCTACCGGCGCGCCTTCAATCCGCCCGAGAATATCCGCGTGCACGTGGACCCCGACACCGCCCAGATCGCCATCTTCGGCCGGCGCCGGGTGGTCGAGACGGCGACGGATTCGGCAACCGAGATCAGTCTCGAGGATGCCCTCAAGCAGGGGCCGGCCTCATTGGGAGACCTGGTCGACGTCCCGCTGCCGACTGAAGACTTCGCTCGCCTCGCGGCCCAGATCAGTAAGCAGGTAGTCTTCCAGCGCCTGCGTGATGCCGAGAAGGACCAGGTGCTCAAGGATGTGCTCGAGCACAAAGGGGAGATGGTCAGCGGCATCGTCGAACGGATCGTGGAGCGTCCCGAAGGGCACACGATCTACATAGAATTGGGGAAGGCCGAGGGCGTGCTCCCACCCGAGGAGCAGATCCCGGACGAGACCATCCGGATCGGCCAGCACCTGAAGGTTCTCCTGCTCGAGGAGCGCAAGCGAAGCCGCGGGGCGCAGGTGGTGGTGTCGCGCGCCCATAAGGCGCTGGTGCGCCGCCTCCTCGAATTCGAGATCCCCGAGCTGACCTCCGGCGCCGTCGTCATCCGAGCGCTGGCGCGCGAGCCGGGCGTCCGAACCAAGGTCGCGGTCTCGGCCAACCAGGAGGGCATCGATCCGGTCGGCGCCTGCGTCGGTCCGCGCGGTGTGCGCATCCGCAGCGTGGTAGGCGAGCTGGGCTCGGAGCGCGTGGACGTCATCCCCTGGGCCGACGACCCGGGCCAGCTGGTGGCCAACGCGCTGAGCCCCGCCCAGGTGGTGACCGTGGCCATCGACCGAGACTCACGGACCGCCACCGCCCACGTGCCGGAAAACCAGCTCTCACTCGCCATTGGCAAGGATGGGCAGAATGCTCGCCTGGCCGCCAAGCTGACGGGCTGGAGGATTGATATCAAACCGACGGTGGATACCGAAGGCCCCCACCACAGCTCTCCCCCGCAAGCGGGGGAGGGAGAATCGGCGGAGGCTGGCAGCGGCGCGTCCTGAGCCGCTTCGCACCTGTGTCGGCTGCCGGCAGGTCAAGCCGCGGTCGGCCTTGCACCGGATCGCCCTGGCCGAGGGGAGCCTCGTGCTCGATCCGCACCGGGTCGCCGGCCGGAGCGCGTACATCTGCCGGGAGGGGGCCTGCTGGGAGGTGGCGCAGAAGCGGCGGGCGCTCGACCGAGCCCTGGGCTCTCCGGTCAGGGCGCAAGATTGGGACCGGCTTCGTCAGGGAATAATGACGTGAGTCCACCGCCCGGCGGGCAGACTCAGGCTATTATTGCCAGTTGAATTGCAAATGGTAGGTCACTCATAGCTACAACCACTCGCGGTATCAAGGTTCAACAGCTCGCTCGGGACCTCGGCGTCGAGGCCCGGGATATCCTCGACTTCCTGCGCCCAACGCGTCACGCGCCACGTCATGCCATGGCGGTGCTGACGCCGGAGCAGGAGTCGTCTGTGCGCACCCAGTTCGCCGCCGGCCAGGCCACCGAGGCCAAGAAGGCGGTCGCTGAGGGCAAGGTCCAGCTGCCGCCGACCCTATCCGTGAAGGAGCTGGCGGAGTACCTCGACGTCAAGACGGTCGACATCATCAAAGAGCTGATGAAGAACGGCGTGATGGCGAATATCAACCAGCAGATCGACTTCGACACGGCCGCCATTGTCGCCGACAGCTTCGGGGTCACCGCCAGCCCGATGGCGATGGACTCGGCGATTGCTGAGGAGGTCGTCGGCGAAGGTGAGGCAACCCAGGTCAAGCTGACGACGCGTTCGGAGTTGTTCAGTACCGACGGCGAAGCGCCCGGGAACCTGAAAGTCCGAGCGCCTGTGGTCACCGTCATGGGTCATGTCGACCACGGTAAGACCTCGCTGCTCGACGCCATTCGCCAGACCAAGGTCGCAGCCGGGGAAGCGGGTGGCATCACGCAGAGCATTGGCGCCTATGTCGTCGAGGAGAAAGGGCGACGTATCGTCTTCCTCGACACGCCGGGCCACGAGGCGTTCACCGCCATGCGCGCCCGCGGCGCCCAGGTGACGGACGTCGCCGTGGTGGTCGTCGCGGCCGACGACGGGGTCATGCCGCAGACGGTGGAAGCGATCTCGCACGCCAAGGCGGCGCAAGTCCCGATCGTCGTCGCGATCAACAAGATCGACAAGGAGGGCGCCAACCCGGACCGGGTCAAGCAGGGCCTCTCCGAGCAAGGCCTGGTCCCTGAGGAATGGGGTGGGCAAACCGTCATGGTGCCCGTCTCTGCCAAGCAGAAGAAGGGCATCCCTGAGCTGCTCGAGATGATCCTGCTGGTTGCCGATCTTCAGGATCTGAAGGCCAACCCGGCCAGGCTGGCCGCCGGCACCGTGATCGACGCCCACCTCGAGAAGGGGCGCGGACCGGTCGCCACCGTGCTGGTGCAGAGCGGCACGCTCCGGATCGGCGACAACCTCGTGGTTGGACACATCTTCGGAAAGGTGCGCGCGCTGCTCGACGACCTGGGCCGGAAGATGAAGGAAGCCGGTCCGGCGACGCCCGCCGTCGTCACCGGGCTGCCCGACGTGCCAACCGCGGGCGATATCTTCCAGGTGGTCTCCAGTGAGAAGGTGGCCCGGACCATTGCCGGTCAGCGGGCCGAGCAGTACCGCGTCGCCACCCTGGCCCAGACACGCCGCATCACCCTGGCCGACCTGTCGGCGCAGGTGGGGAAGGGGGCCGTCAAGGACCTCAACCTGGTGCTCAAGGCAGACAGTAACGGCTCGGTCGAAGCACTCAAGGGTTCGCTGCTGAAGATTCAGGATCCCCAGGTGCAGATCAAGATCGTCTTCGAGGGCGTCGGCCCGGTAACGGAGTCCGACATCCTGCTGGCGGCGGTCTCCAACGCGCTCGTGATCGCCTTCAACGTCAAGACCGATGCCTTGGGCCAGAAAGCCGCCGAGCGCGAGAAGGTCGACATTCGCAGCTATGACGTCGTTTACAACGTCACCAACGATATCGAACGCGCCATCAAGGGCCTCTACGAGCCCACCTTCGTCCAGGTCTGGGAAGGGCGCGCCGATGTGCTGACGCCGATCAAGATCCCGAAGCTCGGGGTGATCGCCGGCTCGCGGGTGCAGGACGGCAAGATCACGAGTGGGTCGACGGCCAAGCTGCTGCGCGACAACAAGCTCATCCATGAGGGTCAGATCGGGAGCCTCAAGCGGTTCAAGGACGA
>JALYYE010000370.1 GCA_030946735.1 Candidatus Dormiibacterota bacterium | reverse complement strand
CGCGATCGAAGAGGCAGCTGGGGTCGGTCACGAACTGACCGTAGATCCGGGGGTGCAGGTCGCGCCGGACCGCCGCCGGGTATCCGAAGAAGGTGTTGAGATCGGTTACGCCCTTCAGCGTATTCCCCGAGGTGCCGTAAACGCTCATTACATCGTTGATGATCTCCATGACGTAGCCGTTGGCGACGCAAAGCCCCTGGTCCGGCGGCTCCAGCGAGAACTGGTTCCCACCGTTCGCCAGGCGCTGCTGGCGGTGGTTGAGCCCGTTGAAGCTCTTGATCAGGTTGAGCGCGCCGCCGCCGCGGGTGCCGTTGTCCCGCTCGCCACTGCCGGCCTGGTCACCGTTCTGCTTCGAGGCGCTCCGGTCGGCCCCTCCGGCCGCCGGGGGATTTGGGCCAGCCGGTGCCAGCCCGCCGCTCTCACCGGCGCCGCCACGGATTTCGGGCTGCGAGAGGACGTCAGCGCCGAGGCTTGTGCCTCGAATCGACGTCACGCCGCCGGCGGCAATTTGTCGAGTTCCACTAGCCGCTCCCGCGGGCGTCGCCGGCACGATCGCGATCGCGCTGCCCAGGACCGCCAGGACAGCAGAGAACGTTACAAGTCGATGTCTAAACAAAGTTTCCTCCTCCCCGAGTTGTGTGGCTCCCCAGAAGCCCTATTGGCGAATAGCCTAGCGCAGCTTCAGCACAAGGTCAACAACTAGTAAAGGCGAGCGAGGATTCAGGAAAAAAGACCACTCCGCACGCGGCCCTCGCGAATCGTGACGCCTTCCCGGCGCAGCCGGCGAGCCTGCTCTTCCCCGCTATGCGCAGCGAGCTCGCCGTTGGCTCGGACCACCCGCCACCAGGGCAGTCCCATGTTACGCGCCAGCACATTGCCCACGGCGCGCGCCGCGCCCGGGTAGCCGGCCCGGCGCGCGACTTCCCCATAGCTGACGACCTCGCCTCGATCGACGTCACGAACCACCGCCCGCACCTTGTCGACGAAGGAGCCTTTCAGCCGCGTCCTTCGGCGGTCTCGTCCCGGGCGATCAGCACCGGGTCAGGACGCAGGGCCAGGCGGACGCGCGTCCCAGCCGGGTGGGCGGAGGCCTCCGATGTTGGCAGCTGGGCGAGGATGGTAATGTCGCCCAGGTCGACGGTGACTCGGCTGGTCGCACCGAGAAACGCCGTGGCGATCACCGTCCCCACAAGTGGCCCGCCAGCGGCATCGCCATCACTGGTGAAGGTCACCGCCTCGGGACGGACCAAGGCGACCGCCGGACCGTCAGCAGCCTCGGGCTGGACAAGCGGCAGCCTTGCCCCCCTCACCTCGACTTCACCACCACGCACCACACCCGGCAGCCGATTGGTCAGACCGACGAACTCGGCGACAAACGGCGTGGCCGGCCGCGAGTAGATCGCCGTCGGCGGTCCCAGCTGCTCGATCCGGCCCGAGTGCATGACTCCCACGCGATCGGCGATGGCGAGCGCCTCCTCCTGGTCGTGGGTCACGAAGAGCGTCGTGATCCCGACCTCGAGTTGCACCCGGCGGATCTCGTCGCGCAGCCGGGCGCGGACTTTCGCGTCGAGCGCCGAAAGCGGCTCATCGAGCAGCAGCACCTTCGGTTGGATCGCCAGCGCCCGGGCAAGTGCGACTCGCTGCTGCTGGCCCCCGGACAGCTGGTGCGCGAACCGATCCGCGAAGCCGGACAGACCAACCAATTCGAGCATCTCGCCGGCCCGCTGGCGCCGCCCGCGGGCGTCGACCTTGCGCATTTGGAGCCCAAAGGCGACGTTCTGCCACGCCGTCATATGCGGGAAGAGCGAATAGGCCTGGAACACCATGCCGACGTCTCGCTTGTTGGTCGGCTGCCCGGTGACATCCTTTCCGGCGACCACGATCCGACCGGAATCCGCGTCTTCGAGACCCGCCACCAGGCGAAGCGCCGTAGTCTTGCCGCAGCCAGATGGTCCCAGCAGCGCGACCAGCTCGCCCGGAGCCAGCGTCAGGTTCAATCCGTCGAGCGCCGTGACACCGGCGTACCGCCGCCGCAAGTCCTCGAGCCGCACCTCGACCCCGCCATGGTCGGCGCCGCGGGCGGTGACCGCCGTGGGGGTGGCCGTCACCCTACGTCCTCTGCCCCCATGCACCAACTGTTGGGGCAGGGATCTCCTCCACTCTCGCGACCCGCGAGCGCGGCCTGCCGACGAAGGAAAGCACCAGCAGGAGGATGAAGGCGAACATCAGGGATGCGACCGCCACGGCAATGGACACGCCCGCATTGGCAAGCCCGAGGAAGGCGATCGCCACCTGCAGGTTCTCGTAGGCGAGCAGGTTGGCGAAGGTGTACTCCCCGAGGACGAGGGCGACCGACAGCAGGCAGGCGTTGAGCAGCGCACTCGACATGTTGGGAATCATGATGCGCCAGATCACCGTGCCCCACCCCGCGCCCAGGCTGCGCGCTGCCTCCGAGAGGGTCTTCACGTCGATGGCGGCAAGCCCCGTGTCGAGCGCGCGGTAAGCGTAGGGCAAGACGAGGATGAGGTAGGCAAAGGCGAGCGTCAAGATCGACGAACTGACATTGATCGCCATCCAGCGGTAGACCGGCGCCAGGCCCACGACCAGCACAATGGCCGGAATGGTGAGCGGAAGCAGGCAGATGAACTCGATGGTCCGGCTCAGCCCGGGCAGCCGCAGTCGAACCCAGAACATTGTGGGTAGGAGCAGCGCCAGCATGGCAAGCGACGTGATGACTGCCAGTTCCAGGGAGGCGACGATTCCCGCGACCAGATCCGGGTAGGTCCCGATGCTGGTCCAGCTCGACAGGGTGCGGGGGCCGGTGATGCCGACGCCGCGCGTCGAGAACTCGAACATGGCGCCGATCGGAACCAGGAAGAACGCCCCGAGCACAAGGAAGACCGCGGCGCGAAAGATTCGCAAGTTGCGCCGGCGAGAGCGGCTCACAGGCCAGGTTCCGCCGCGGGCGCCCTCAGCGTAGCCACTTCGACGTTCGGCGCTGCAACAGCGCGTAGAGCACGGTGACCGCCGCGACGATCACCACCATTTCCAGGGCCAGGGCCATGGCGAGGCCGGGCTGTGCGCGGCCTGTCTCGCTGGTCAGAAAGTTGCTGATTTGAAGCGGGACGATGATGCCGCCCTGGGTGATCAGCGCCGCGGCGGTAGCGTAGGCAGAGAAGGCGTTCGCGAAGAGTAGCAACGTCGACCCTAGGAACGCGGGCGCCAGCAGGGGCCCTACGACGTAGCGCCAGTACTGCCAGGTCCCACCACCCAGGCTCTCAGTGGCCTCCCGCCATTGCGGTCGAATGCCATCGAGAGCAGGCAGGAACACCAGCACCATCAGCGGAATCTGGAAATACGTATAGACCAGGATCAAGCCGACCAGCTCGTAGAGCCAGACCCCGTTGGCATAGATGTCGATGCCGCGCTCTTTGAGAAACACGCTGACAAATCCGGTAGCGCCGATCGTCGCAATAAATGCGAACGCCAGGGTGACGCCGCCGAACTGGGCGAGCACTCCGCAGGCCGACGAGATGACCCGGCGCAGCGTCCCTCTTGGGTTGCCTGTTACCACCGCGTAGGCGAGAAGGGCCCCCCCGACCGCGCCGACTATGGCACTCGCGGCCGACACCAGCACGCTGTTCACCAGCGAATGAACAAGGTATGGCTGGTTGAGCTCGCGGAAGTTGGAGAGCGTCAGCCCGTTCAGGCCGACGAACGATCCGGCGATAACGATGGCGGCGGGCAGCAGCAGGAAGAGGCTGACGTAGGCGAGGAACGGGACCGCGCCGAGCCAGGTCAGAGGCGGCCGCCGCCCGCCCCCGAGGGGGCGGGCGACAGCGCTCTTAGCCGGGCTCCCGGCGGAGATCAACCGATGGCCTGCGCCCAGTGCGAGGCGATGTACGCTCCCGCCGCGGTCGACTGGTCTTCACTCATGAAGACGGGCGTGCCCTTCACCGGAGGCAACGCCGCGGCATCCGCCGAATTCAGGGTTTTGGCCTTCTGCATCGCATCCATGCGAACCGGTCGTGCGCCACCCTTGAGCCAGAGGTTCTGGCCCTCATCGGAGTACAGATATTCTTCCCACAGCCGGGCAGCCGCCGGGTGCGGGGCTTGCTTGTTGATCGCCTGCGCGTAGAAGCCACCAAGCACCGCGTTGCTGGGCAGGATGACCTTCCACGACGGGACGTCCTTCACGTGCGTCTGCGATAGATAGTCCCACTGGATCAGGACCGGCGTCTGGCCGGCCTTCACGGTCGCGCCCGTCCCGACGAGGGGCACGAAGTTACCCTTCTGCTTCAGCTGGTGGAAGAAGTCCACGCCTTTGCTGATGTCGCTCACGGACCCCCCGTTGGCGATCGCGGCCATCATCACCCCGTTCAGCCCCTGATTGGATTGCGTCGGATCGCCGGCCAGGGCAACCTTGCTCTTATAGGCCCCGCCCAGTAGATCCGCAACCGAGGTCGGATTCACCTTGCTCGAGTCGTATCCGATTGCCATGTACCCACCATAGTCCTGGAACCAGAGACCGCTGGCCTCCTTCTGGCTGGCTGGGATGTCCTTCCAGGTGCTCACCTGGTAGGGAGCGAAGAGGGTCGTATTGGCAACCGCCACCTTCATGCCGACGTCGACGACGTCGGGAGCACGGTCGGTTCCAGCCAGCTGCTTGATGGCGTCAACTTCCTGCTGGCTGCTGCCGTTCGGGTTGGCGGAGGTGATCGCGATGCCATACTTCGCCGTGAAGCCGCTGATGATCGCGCCATAGTTCGCCCAGTCGGGCGGTACGGCAATCACGTTGAGCTTGCCTTCCTTCTTGGCGGCGGTGACCAACGCCGACATCCCGCCCACGTCGGCGGCGGACTTGGCATTGGCCGCGCTGGTCGTGGACGTGGTGGTACTCGTGCCGCCACAGGCGGTCAATAGGACCAAAGCGCCAGCGAGGAGGCCCAGGCGCCGTAGGCCGTAGCCCCCGCTCATCGGCCTTGCCCCTCGAGCTGGGCCCCTTTGGCCAGGAAGTCGCGTCGCCGAAGCCAGGCGTATTCCATGTTCCCTCCCTTCAGAGTCGGCTTAGTGTGCCCCCCGTTTAAACCATCTCCCGGACCGGATGTCAAGGAAGGGACGATTAAAGCTCGAGGAACCGGCGGAGCCTTCTCGGGGCCGGTCAGGCGGCGCGCGGCAGCGCGTCCAGTCGAAGGGAGGCGATGCCCATGCCGGTCGATTTCGCCTTCCAGCCGGCCGCATCCATCGAGCCGTCCGCCAGCTGCTCGATCTCCTTGACGGGATCGATCACGGAATCGCCTTTGCGAACGATGATGGTTCCAGTGGGGGAGCCCTCGATCGCCCAGCCGTCGCGAAGCAACGCCAGGCCAAGGGCTCCGGCCAGCAAGCCCCGGCCACTGCGGGCGGCCTCCTCGTTGGCGACCCATCGGGTCTCGAGTCGACCCCCAACCCTGCCGATGGAGGGCGCCAGGCCAGGTAGCGTGCCGATGGTCCACTTCCGCAGAAGCGGGACGTTGCGGCGCACATCGTCTTCCCAGCGAAACTGCACACTCCCGGCCCCAGCATCCTCCCAGGGCAGTGCCCCAGGCTGCGGAGCCGCCTCGGGCGCAGTGCCGGATATGGCGGCGCCGCCCGCCTCGATTGGATCCAGCAACGAAACGGCCAGCGGCTCATGGCTGGTGTCATTGCCCGCAGGTAGCCGCTGGAGGGCGGCGATGCGCGTCGCAAGCGGCGGATGACTATCGTAGGGATCCAGTGTTGGGTTGGTGAGCTCATACTGGATCCCCTGGCGGATGACGTCCGAGATCCGCGGAAGCCGCAGGTAGTGCATGAAATTATCGTCCGGTTCTGGCGGCGGGGCCAACCCATCGGCGTAGATCGGCATGTTCTCCCGCGCGTAGTACTTGTAGGCGATCGACGCGCCGTGGACGCCACGGAGACCGGCGATG
>JALYYE010000369.1 GCA_030946735.1 Candidatus Dormiibacterota bacterium | reverse complement strand
ATTGCCGCAGGCCGAGCAGCCCACGCGGACGAACCAGCAAGACAACCGCCATCACGGCAAAGATCGACGCCGCCTCGAACCCCCCGAGAACGAGCGGGCCGATGGCGTTCGCCAGGCCGACCAGGAGGGAGCCGACGATCGCGCCTTCGATCGATCCCAGCCCGCCCACGACGACGACCACGAGCACCAGCACCAGGATGCTTTCATCCATGCCGGGATACACACTCAGATACGGGCCCACCACGACTCCGGCCAGGCCCGCGAGCGCGGCGCCGAAGGCGAAGGTCGCGGTAAAGACCCGACTCAGGTCGATCCCGAGCAGGCTGAGCATCTCGCGGTCGGCCACGCCTGCGCGCAGGATGGCCCCGACCCTCGACTTCCGCCAGGCGATGACCAGCAGCACGGCGACGAGGGTCGCGAACACGACCACGAAGAGCTTGTAGGTGGCAAACGGTACACCCAGGATGTGAACCGCGCCCTCCAGGCCAGGCGGGGTCGGCAGGCTATGCGTCTGCGGGCCGAATCGCCAGCGAATCAGATCGACGATCACGAGGGTCAACCCAAAGGTGAGCAGTACTTGCATCAAATGACCACGTCGGTAGATCCGGCGGAAAAAGACGACTTCCACGGCGCCGCCGACGATGGCAAGGGCGATGGGCGCGGCGATCAGGGCCAGCCAGAAATTGTTGGTCGCCCGAAGGACCGTCAGGCCGACATAGGCGCCCAGCATGTAGAACGACCCGTGGGCCAGATTCAGGACGTCCATCAGGCCGAAGATCACCGATAGGCCTGCCGCCAGGAGAAAGATCAGCCCGCCGAAGGCGAGCCCATTGAGCACCGCCGAGAGCGCGACCTCGATAGGGGTGCTTAGTGACCGGGATCGGCCACGCCGGCCACGGTCGACTTCACCCTGTTCACGTACCCCAGGCTCGGGTCTTTGACCAGCTCCCTGATGTAGACCGGGTTGATGACATTGTTGGTGGCGGCGTCGAAGAGGAAGTCGCCACGAGGACTCTTGAACTTGACAGCCGCGATCGCCGCGAGGAAGGCCTGCTTGTCGTCGGTCTTGCCCTTGACGGCGTTGAGCGCTTCGACAATCACGCGCGCGGTGTCATAACCCTGCACTGCGAAGACATCGGCGAGCTTGCCGTACTTGCTCTTGTAAGCCGACGTGAAGTCCTTGTTCTCCTTGGTGTCGAGGGTGTAGGCCCAATGCAGGCCGGTGATGGCGCCGAGCGGTGACTTGTCGCCGATCGCCTGGGTGACATCCTGCTCGACGCCGAACCCTGACCCCGTGACCTTGATGGTGGCGAAGAGGTCGACCTGCTTGGCCTGGGTGAAGAAGTTGACCGCATCGGTGCCCGATAGGAAGAAATAGATGGCCTCCGGCTTGGACGCTTTGATCTGACTGATGTAGGTCGAGTAGTCCTGGGTGTTGAGCGGCGGCTTGACCTCGGCGAGGATCTGGCCGGTGTAAGTCTCCTTGAACGAGGCGGCGGTCTCGGTGCCGGCCGCATAGTTGGCGTAAAGGAGCGTCACCTTCTTGCTGATGTTGTCCGCAACATAGGAGCCCATTGGATGGTTGGGCTGCCAGTTGCTGAACGACGTCCGATACAGATACGGCGACTTCTTCGCTCGGCTGAGCACGTTGGCGCCCGCGTTGGCGATCAGGGTAGGAATCGCGTTCTGGTGCAGAAAGTCGCGGGCGCCAACGGCATCAGGGCTGGCTACATAGCCGGCGATCATGCTGACGTTGTCCTGCTCCACCAGCTTTCGGGTCTTGGCGAGCGCGACATCCGGTGATGCCTCCTCATCCTCGAAGAGCACCACGATCTTTCGACCGGCGGCCTTGTTGCCTACCTTGTCCAGGTAAAGCTTCATGCCGTTGGTGATGCTGGCGCCTAACTCCGCATAGACTTTCGATACCGGCAGTACCGCGCCCACTTTGAAGTCAGGCCCGGCACTGGTTTCGACAGCGGCCGGCTGCGACTGACCGCAGGCCGCCAGCCCGAGCATCGCCGCCCCCGTCAGGCCGGCCTGGAGGACCTGCCGGCGCGTCAACGCGTCGTCGAGTCCTATTCCAATGAAACCCTCAGACGATTCGGCCATCTCCCCTCCCTCCTGTGGCACATATCATAAGGCCCTCGACGCGAATCTCCCTCCCCCTGGGGGGAGGGCATGGGGGCACTTCGGCTAGCCGGCTACTGCAGCGAGCGCTGACGGCCAGTGGACGCCGCCATCGGTCGTGCGGTAGAGCTGCTGGGCCGTAGCCGCCCACCCATGTAGTGGGTCGACGAACCGTACGAAAGCAATTCCCGCGTCGTTATTTTCGATTGAAGTCCGCCAAGTGTGTCCACCGTCGACCGTGATCGAGAGCGGCCCACGGCCGAAGGCGAGCCACGCGCGGGAGGCCGAGGTGACGGCCAGGTCCGCAACATAGCCGCTCGAGGAAAGATCGCTGATCGTCCACTCGGCTCCGCCGTCCACCGACCGGCCCAGCTGCTTCAACTGTTGGCCGGCGCCGGGCATGCCGCCGCAGACGACCCAGACATTCGAGGCCGAGGCTGCACCCATGGCTCCGCTTTCGCCCAGCGAGGGTGTGCACGGAGCGCGAAGCGCCTGCCAGCTTACGCCGCCGTCGGATGTTCTCAGGAGCGTTCCCGCCGGCTGGGTCTCGATACCCCACGCGAGGATCCATCCGTGATTGTCGTCCACTCGCGCCGTCACAGCAAAACCGGCATGATCCAGTTGTGGCACATTGACGCTGCTCCACGAGCGACCCGCGTCGGCCGACCGCAAGAGGCTCAGAGAACAGCCATTCGAACAGCTGCCTTCGAGCGCCCAAACCGATTGTCCTACTGACACGAGCGAAACGACGGACGACGCGCGCGCCAACGTCCAGGTCTTACCCCCGTCGTGTGTTGCATACAGTTGCGGTCCATAAATCCAGCCATCCTGCGGCGTTCCGAATCGCAGGTGCCAGCGGCTCGTGCCCTCCACTGGATAAGCGGGCAGGTCAGGCGCCGGGCTGGCCATCCAGTGCTGGCCACCGTCTGCTGTTTGTTGCACCGTCAACCGGCATTCCTGCATACCGGTCGCACAGCCCGCACCCAGCAGCCAACCATGCGAGGCGTCCACGAACGTTGCGTCCATGATCTGTGTCAGGCGGAATGGCCCTGGCGTTGGCGCCGGGTGCGCCGTATCGAAGTCGATGACGAGTCGCGCCGGATGACTCAGCTCGGTCACCCGAAAACAGGCCCCAGATGCTAGTCCGATTCCCCAATGCGCCGGAGAGGACACCCCAGGAGTTACGGACGACGACGCCGGACCGAAGTAGCCGAGCAGCGTGACTTCGCGTACCGTGCTGAGATCGGTCGCGTAGTCGACCGCTCCCAGCGTATGAAGCATGCGAGACGGCATGGCTTGAAACTTCCAGTACCCGTGGGTGGCAGCCACGGCACCGAAATCAAGGTCGATGCCGGCGGAGCCGCGAAGGGTGACGGTCTGTTGCGGATCATTCTTTACGAACTGCGGCTCCAATCGCTGCGAAATGGAATAGAACGGCACGGCATCGGGCCCGTTGGGGCCGGCGGTGAATTCGAAGATCAGACGATCCAGGCCGTCCTGTCGGTCAACCCTGAGGCTCTTGACCTGGGGCAGCGACGCGAACCCCTTACCGCTGAGCCCCCCGGTCCGGTCGGCACAGGTAAACGGTCCTCCTAGGGCTAAGTTGCTGGCTACCGGCGTCGACTTCGGGACACCCGCCGATAGGCCAGCACAGCCGCCCAGCAGCAGGACGAGCGGCAGGGCGACAAGCACCCGAATAGGCATTTGTCAGTACCAACGTGTATAGTCCGGCGAAGTTACTCCTGCCGGCGCATGGCGTACCGCCAGAATTCGATTTACCCATGTGCGACAAGCCGGGAGCTGGCGTCCGGGCGACGCCCAGCTCGGGTGGATCATCGAAAACCGGGTCGACGAGGCCTACATCCTCTCCTGGCCTGGCCAGCTCGAGACGTACGTACCGCTCCACGACACTGGCGGGTACGATCGGGCCCGCGCGCCGCTCGGATCCTATGACTTCCGCCTGGATCAGATCAAGGGCACGGCGAGCACTTACCTGAAGAACCAGGTCGAAATCGCGTTCACTACGGCAGCGCTGCATCCGAATGCAATCCTCGACTTCACCTTCGTCGACTTCCACCTACCGACTCGCGAACTCATCGAGCCGGCGTGGCTCGTGCCCAGCGAGAAGCTCGCGGACGTTTGCACGCCGGCCG
>JALYYE010000365.1 GCA_030946735.1 Candidatus Dormiibacterota bacterium | reverse complement strand
CGGGCAAGACCACGATCACCAACTTGCTGCCTCGTTTCTACGATCCACAGCTCGGCGCCGTCCGGCTGGATGGCCACGATGTTCGCGATCTCACGCTCGAATCGCTGGGCCGCCAGGTGGGCATGGTGTTCCAGGACACCTTCCTCTTTCATGCGTCCATCCGTGAGAACCTGCTCTACGCCCGGCCCGACGCCACCGAGGCGGAGATGATCGCTGCGGCCAAGGCCGCCTACATCCACGATTTCATCGTTTCCCTACCGGAGGGCTACGACACGGTCGTAGGGGAGCGCGGCCACCGCCTCAGCGGCGGCGAGAAACAGCGGGTCGCGATCGCCCGCGTCATCCTCAAAGATCCGCGGGTGCTGATCCTCGATGAGGCCACCTCCAACCTTGACTCCGAGTCGGAGCACCTGATCCAGGTGGCCTTGCGGCCGCTCTTCAAAGGCCGCACCTCGCTGGTGATCGCCCACCGGCTGTCGACCATCCTGGCGGCGGACGTCATCCTCGTCATGGACCACGGTGAGGTGGTGGAGCAGGGACGCCACGCCGATCTGCTGCAGCGGGGTGGACTGTATGCGCGACTGTATCAGCGGCAGTTCGAGACCGTCGACGAGCTGGCAACGACCGCCTGAACAGGAAGGAGAGCGACCATGGCCACCACGCAAGTCTGTACGCATCTCGAGCTGATTGGGAATCCGCGGCCGCGATCGAAAGGCTGCGAGGAATGTCTGAAGATGGGTGACACCTGGGTGCACCTGCGGCTGTGCGAGATCTGTGGTCAGGTGGGGTGTTGCGACTCGTCGAAGAACAAGCACGCGACGAAACACTACCGCGCCACCGGCCATCCGATCGTCAAGTCGCTCGAGCCTGGCGAGAACTGGATGTACTGCTATCTCGACGATGTCATGTTCGAGGTCGACTAAAGCCGGTTTCGATCTCGGGGCCGAGGTAATAGATTTCGCGTCCTTGCTCTAGCTGCTCGAGCATCTGTGCTGCCCACGGCCTGTAGGCGTCACCAAACGGAATGGTCTTTTGGCACATCTGAAAAAAACACTCGTAGAAATAGCGCGCCCCCGCAGCCTCGCGAATCGAGTCGCAAACGCTGATCGATACTACCGCCCCGTTCAGCGCGAATTTTGATAGATGACTGCCAACAAGCTCTTCGAGGCCTTTGGTCTCGACTAGGTCAAGCAGCCGTCCCCATGTCAAGAAATAGTGGTTTGGCCCTTTCTCGAGGACGACTTTCAAGGCAACGATGTCTTCCATCAGACCCTCAGCTTGACGGCCGGCGGCCGATCAACATACCGCGATCGCCGCGCACGTCGAGCGCAGCCGGCTGAAATCCGGCCTCCTCGAGGAGAGGCAGGATGGCCTGCACCGACAGGGGACGGTCGCCGTTTTCCTCGAGCCATTCAAGGTACCCCGACCAGTCCGGCGGGTTCGGGCTCTGGCCCTGCCGTTGGCGAAGGTCATGAAAGGCGGAGTACAGCGCCTCCGAAGGAATCGCCAGGCGATCGATGATGAAGAACCATCCGCCAGGCGCCAGGTGGTCGAACGTCCACCGGACCGCGGCGCGATATTGCCCTTCTTTGAGGTGATGCAGCGACTGCACGGCGATCGCCGCGGAACATTCTGCAGGCGCGTCGACACGATCCAGCAACGTGAGGTCGCCCTCGGCTAGCCTGACCCGCTCCCCGTAATGCACCAGGCGGGCATTCGCGATGCCGAGCATGGCCGCCGACGAGTCGAGGCCAAAGACTCGTGCCGTCGCTTTCTGGTCCAGCATCATCTGGGCGACCAGGCCAGATCCGGTACCGAGGTCGAGGATCCAGCCAGCTTTTACCTGCTCGAGGATCGCGAGCAGGAGCGACAGGTGCTCGGCGCGAGCTGGATTGCCCGCGAGGTGGCGGGCGTCCCAGGCTTCCGCGAAAGCCGGATCTTGCCAGTTCTGGGTCAGGCGGCGAGTGTCCCTTCCGACTCCGGCGTCTTGATTTCGATCACCTCGCCAAAGCGGTGGACGGTTTCGATGGCGTCGTACAGGGGCACCGCCCGCTCCGCCGGAATGAGGTCGGTGATTTTCACGTAGTAGCTGCGGCCCTCGGGCCAGGCCAGCGTCGGCACGCCAAACACCCCGCGGCGCACCGCCTCCTCGTGCTCCCGGGCCAGCGTCGAGAAATCGGTGGCTTTGAGGTCAGTCTCCCAGCGGGCGACATCGAGCCCGGCGCGCTCGGCTGCGGCGCGGTGGGTCGCATGCTGGTCGACGGGCAGATGGTCCTGGTGTTTGGTGCGTTGGAGGGCGAGGCGGAAGCGGTCTCCCAGCTCGGCGCCCTGCATGCGGGCGGCGCTTGCGGCCAGAAACGCGGGCAACCCCGGCGCCTTCGGGTCGCGCTCCCAGATTGGCTGCGACTGCCCCTCATGGGCAGCGTGATTCTGGCTCAGCGAAAAGAAGCGAAACTGGGGCCGGATCCGGCCGGCCTTCTCGACCTCGGCCAGCCACATCGCTCCCCGGTACGCCCACGGACACAGGAAGTCGATATAGACAGTCGGTTCACTAACGGTCATCGCGAGGCCGAGTGTACCGGTGTCGACGCGGCGAGTCGTGGAATGACTTCGGATTCAAAGCGCTGCAGTGGTTCCTGGTCGTAGGCGACGCCGGGGATATAGACGATGAAATAATCGATCCCGGCCTCGATCATCCTCTCCAGGTGCGCCGCGACCTGGTCGGCGTCGGCGACCAGCGTTCCCTCGCGGAACGACTCGTCGACGCGGGCCCTGGCGGTCACCCGCTCCGGGTCCTCGCCCTTGCCGATGACCAGGACATTTGCCTCGGACGACTTGATGATGTCGTCGTAGTTGCGGCCGGTGGCGTCGCAATGCTCCCGGAGCACCCCGAGCTTGTGCCGAATGGTCTCCGGGTCGCCGCCGATGTTGCAGGCGTCACCGAACTGGGCGACCAGCTTGAGCGTGACCCGCTCGCCAGAGCCACCGATCCAGAGCGGAATGTGCGGTTTCTGGACGCCTTTCGGCTCGTTGATGGGCCGGTCGATCGAGTAGTACTTGCCCTTGAAGGTGGGGTAGTCCTCGCTCCACATCTTGTGGATGATCTCGCAGGCCTCCTTGAACATTCCCATCCGCTCGCGGAGTTCGGGGAAGCCATAGCCGTAGGCGCGCCATTCGTGCTCGTACCAGCCGGCGCCGATCCCGGCATTCAGGCGTCCGTGGCTGGCGACATCAACGGTGGAGGCGATCTTGGCGTACAGCGCCGGATGACGGTAGCCGTTGCACCCGACCATCTGGCCGACCCGGACCCGCTTGGTATCACGCACCAGCGTGGAAGTGATCGTCCAGCATTCGAAGGTGGCCTCCAGCTTCGGCTCCGGCATCGTGTGGAAATGGTCATAGACCCAGATCGAGTCCCAGCGTCCCTTGTCCGCCGCCTGGGCGACCCGGGTCATCGCCTCGTACTTGCCGACCGGATCCTTGATCTGCGCCAAGTCCATCCGCCAGCCCTGCGGCACGAAGATGCCAAACTTGATTGCCATGCCTCGAGTTTAAGCTTCAGTCATGGTTCTAATCGACGTCCATTGCAAGCCGGCTGCTGATGGGCATCAATGCGAGGTAGACGTAGTCGACCAGGGGTCCACCACCCACCATGTGGTCGAGGTCTCGACCGCTGAGCTAGGCCGGTGGGGGAGGGGACGCTCGGCAGAGGAACTGGTCCGGGAGAGCTTCCGATTCCTCCTCGAGCGCGAACCCATGGAGTCGATTCTTGGAGAGTTCAAGCTCTCGGTCATCACGCGATACTTCCCGGACTACGACCGTGTGATGACCCGGGGCCGACCCTGATCGCGGGGCCAGCCCCCGACTACACCTCGACGATCTAGTTGTCGCCCGATTGCCCTCGGCTCAGTTCGAAGATGAAGTGGTACTTGGCGCCG
>JALYYE010000052.1 GCA_030946735.1 Candidatus Dormiibacterota bacterium | reverse complement strand
GGCTCCTTCCGCGAAGAGGACCAGGCGATCGTGGCGAAGGACGTTCTCGGCTTCAAAGACTCACAGCCCTACACCAAGCGCATCGAACTAAGCCGCGCCGCCACGGGTGCCAACGAGGCGGTCATCTGGGGCGAAGCCATGCTGGCCGGTCATCCGCTGGTCATCGTCTGCCTCGACTTCGCCTTCATGGGAGGGAGCATGGGTGCGGCAACCGGTGAAAAGATCACCAACGGCATCGAGCGTGCCCTGCTGAGCCGCCTGCCCCTGCTCATCATCTCCGCGTCCGGCGGTGCCCGGATGCAAGAAGGCATGCTCTCCTTGATGCAGTTAGCGAAGACCTCGGCTGCCCTCGGACGGTTGAACGCGGCCGGCGTTCCCCACATCTCGCTCCTGACCGACCCGACGATGGGCGGCGTGACCGCCAGCTTTGCGTCCCTGGGGGACGTGATCATCGCCGAGCCCGGCGCCATGATCGGCTTTGCCGGCGCGCGGGTCATCCAGCAGGCAACCTACGAGACGCTTCCCGAGGGATTTCAAACGGCCGAATTTCTCTGGAATCACGGCATGATCGACCTCGTCGTCCCCCGGCCCGAGCTGCCGGCCGTGCTGCGCCAGCTGCTCGACCTGTATACGAGGAACGGTACCGCTGCTGACTTCGAGTTGCAGCGTCAGGCGGAGACGCCCGCGCCCGCGTCCGTTACCCCACGGTGAGCGACAACGGTTCGGTCACCGCCACTACCTGGGAGCAAGTCGAGCTCGCCAGGCATCCCGACCGCCCCTACGCGCTCGATTACATCCACGCGATCTTCGGTGATTTCTTCGAGCTCCACGGCGATCGTGTCTTCGGTGACGACCACGCCATCATCGGCGGGCCGGCCGCTTTCGACAAGCAGACCGTCATGGTGATTGCCCAGCAGAAGGGCCGCACTACAGCGGAACGGGCGATGCGCAATTTCGGCATGGCAAACCCTGAGGGGTACCGCAAGGCGCTGCGGCTGATCCGGCAGGCGGAGCGATTCCAGTTTCCGATCGTGGCGTTCGTCGACACCTCCGGCGCGTTCCCCGGCGCGGGCGCGGAGGAGCGTGGCATCGCCTGGGCGATCGCGGACAACCTGGTGGCGCTCTCCCAGGCGCGCGTCCCGATCGTGACGCTGGTGATCGGCGAAGGCGGCAGCGGCGGGGCACTGGGCATCGGCGTCGGCGACCGGCTGCTCATGATGGAACACTCCATCTACAGCGTCGCCATGCCCGAGGCGTGCGCCTCCATCCTCTGGCGCGACATCGCCCGCAAGGTCGAGGCGGCCGAGGCACTCAAGCTGACGGCCGCGGATTTGAAACGGCTCGGGCTGGCGGATGAGATCGTGGCCGAGCCGCCGGGTGGCGCTCACAATGATTACGGCGTGGCGACCGACGCGGCCGGCGCCGCACTGCGACGCCATCTTGGCGCCCTCGAGGCGATCGACATCGACCGCCTGGTCGAGGAGCGCTACCAGCGGTACCGGAAGATCGGCGCCAGCGCCTGAGCCCCGGGGAATTCCCTCCCCGCCTGCGGGGAGGTTAGGGGTGGGGCCTTCGTCCATCGCCTAACATCTGAGGCACCACGTGGCAACGGAAGCGGTGACCCACGCGCCCACGCGCAAACGCGAGCGTCTCGACCCATCGGTCTTTCGCCTGCCGGTCGAGCGGATCCGCGAAGGCTATTACAGCGACGTCTACTTCAACCGAACGGTCGAGGTGCTCAACGCGGACAACCAGCATCCACATGTCCTGATGCAGGTCTTCCAAAAGAACCAGGCCGTCGTGGGCGGCATGGATGAAGCGATCGCCATCGTCAAGTTGTGCTCGGAAGACTTCTCGCAACTACGGGTCCATGCCCTCTACGACGGCGACGAGGCCGCTCCCTGGGAGACAACGATGACCATCGAGGGCGACTACTCGCTCTTCGCCCGGTTGGAGACCGTCTACCTCGGCGTGCTCTCGCGTCGGACCAAGGTTGCCACCAACGTGCGCCGCGTGGTCGAGGCGGCCAACGGCAAACAGATCATGTTCTTTCCGGCTCGTCACGACCACCACCTGGTCCAGACCGGGGACGGTTACGCGGCGCACGTCTCGGGCGCGATCGGTGTCTCGACCGACGCGCAGGCCTCATGGTGGGGTGGCCGAGGAATCGGAACCGTCCCACACGGCTTGATCGCCGCCTACAACGGCGACACCGTGCTCGCCGCGCGGAAATATGCCGAATACATGGAGCCGACGGCCAACCTGGTGGTGCTCGTCGATTGGGAGAATGACTGCGTCCGAACCTCCCTCGAGGTCGCGCGGGCGCTCAAGGATCAGCTCTGGGGTGTTCGGCTCGACACCTCGGAGACGATGGTCGATGTCAGCGTCCAGAAACTGATGGGTGATTTCGACCCCCGCGGTGTCAACCCGCAACTCTGCCACCTTGTTCGCCGGGCCCTCGACCGCGAGGGCTTCGAGCAGATCAAGATCGTCGCCAGCGGCGGCTTCAACGTCGACAAGATTCAGCGCTTCGAACGCGAGCAGGTACCCGTCGACGCCTACGGCGTGGGCAGCGCATTTTTCCAGGGGACCTATGACTTCACGGCCGACGTCGTCATGGTCGAGGGCCGGCCGTGTGCCAAGGCGGGGCGGCGGTACCGCCCAAACCCGCGGCTAGAGCCGGTCACCTGACCGATGCCCAATGTGACAATCGTGGTCGATGTACTTAACGGTTTCTGCAAGCAGGGGAACCTCGCCTCCCCTCGCTGCGACGCCGCCATCCCGAAAATCCGCGAGGTGGTCGAGGAGCGCCAAGGGGCGGGCGACCATCTCATCTTCCTGGCGGATACGCACGACCCCAACGACCGCGAGTTCGAGGTCTTTCCGCTTCACTGCGTGCGCGGCACGGCAGAGTCCGAAGTGGTCGACGAACTCCAACCCCTGCTGCTTCAGGCCACGCTGCTGCGCAAGCGCCGCTATTCCGGCTTCTTCGAGACCGACCTCGAGGCGCGGCTGCGCGCCGCCCAACCCGAGCAGGTCACGGTGGTCGGGGTGTGCACCGACATCTGTGTCCTGCATACGGTCGCCGACCTGCGCAACCGCGACTACCGTGTCGTGGTGCCGGCCTCGGCGGTGGAGACGTTCGATGGCCCAGGTCACCCCGGCGACGAGGTGCAGCACTGGGCCCTCGCCCATCTAAAGGGGGTCCTCGGCGCTCACATAATCTAGGTGTGAGCCCCCCGTTATAATGTAACCCGTCAATCATACCAGCTCGTTCTGCGCAGATTGCGGCGGCGGCCTCAAGCTCGACAGCCTCTATTGTTCGAGCTGTGGCCGAGCGGTCGCATCCAGGCGGGCGATTCGCTTCCGCCCGTGGATGGTCGTTCCGGCCGTCCTGCTCGTCATCCTCCTGATCGGACTCCCGGGCCTGCTCTACGTGTGGGCCGGACTTCCCTCCACCTCCAACCTCAGCACCGCCCGCCTGCCCCTTTCTACGCGCATCTACGATCGGACCGGAACCGTCCTGCTGGCGGAGATCCACCAGGGTTCGGAGCGGCGGCACATCGTGCCCCTCAAGCAGGTGGCGCCAACCATGCAGCAGGCGACCATTGCCGTCGAGGACCGGAGTTTTTACCAGCACGGCGGCCTGAACCTGCTCCGCACTGGCCAGGCCGGACTCGACGACCTGCTGCACCTTCGATTCAACCAGGGCGGCAGCACGATCACCCAGCAGCTCGTCAAAAACATCTACCTATCCGAGGACAGGTCCGTGCTGCGAAAGGTGGACGAAGCCATCCTCGCGGTCGAGATCGAACATCAGTACTCGAAAGCCCAGATCCTCGAGGCCTACCTGAACCGGATCTATTACGGCAATCGGTCCTATGGCGTGGAGGCGGCAGCGCAGACTTACTTCGGCAAGCCCGCCAGCCAGCTCTCCCTGTCCGAAGCCAGCTTCCTCGCCGGCCTGCCTCAGGCACCCACCGAGCTGGATCCCATCACCAACTTCAACGGGGCGAAGGCCCGGCAGCGGGTCGTGCTGGACGCCATGATTCGTAGCCACGCGATTACGGCTGCCCAGGCGCAGTCCGCCTTCGCGCAGAAGCTGAGCCCTCAAAAACCCTCCACGGCGGACGACGTCAAGGCGCCTGGCTTCGTGCACTGGGTCGCAGCGCAACTGGAAAAAACCTATGGGCAGGAGCTTCTCAAGAACGGCGGCCTGACGGTCATCACCTCGCTGGACTGGAACCTCCAAGCGATCGCCGAGCGGCAGGTTCGAGAGAAAGTGACCGCGCTGCAAGGACAGCACGTCACCGACGGTGCGCTGGTTGCGCTCGACCCGAAGACCGGGGCGGTGCTGGCGATGGTCGGGTCAGCCGGGAACGACGTGCCGGGCGGGCAGTACAACATGTCGATCATCCCTCGGCAACCCGGCTCCGCCTTCAAGATCTTCACCTATACCGCCGCCGTCGAGTCGCAGAAATTCACGATGGGCTCCTGGGTGCTGGACGAGCCGATCAACGTCCGGCTCGGCGACGGCAGCAGCTACACGCCGCACAACTACGACGGCTGGTATCACGGCTGGCAGCCCCTCCCATTGGCCCTGGGCAACTCGTTCAACATCCCGGCCGTCAAGGTCGAGCTGGGCACCGGCACCGATCGGGTGGTCGACGTCGCCCGCCGCATGGGCGTGGCCTCGCTCAGCCGGCCCGCCGGCAGCTATCAGCCGAGCCTGACCCTCGGCGGTTACGAAGTGCCCCTGATCGAGATGGCCGCCGGTGCCAGCACGCTGGCCGCGCAAGGCACCTACGAGCATCCGCAGCCAATCCTGAGGATCGCGGCGCATGACGGCAGCACGCTCTATCGCTTCGACCCAAGCGCAAACGGCAAGCAGGCGCTCAGTCCGCAGGTCAGCTTCATCATGGCGCAGATGCTGTCCGACGATCGCAATCGGTCGCTGGCATTCGGCCGCAACAGCGACCTGGTGATTCCCGGACATCACGTCGCCGCCAAGACCGGGACGACCAACGACTTCCGCGACAACCTGACCGTGGGCTTCACAC
>JALYYE010000353.1 GCA_030946735.1 Candidatus Dormiibacterota bacterium | reverse complement strand
CCGGCAAAGGTCGACGCCATCAGCCGGCCGAAGACCGCGAAAGCGACGACGACCCCGGCCGACTGCACGAACATGATGACGCGCAGCGGAACACCCGCCTCGAAGCCCCGCGGCCACCAGCGCACCGGCAGCAATCCCATACGAAGCGCAAGGCCGCCCAGCAGCATGCTGAGGGCCAGCAGCATGGTCGGCTGGTTTGGACCAAGCGCGGCCATCGCCGTGCCGGTCGCGGCAAAGCGGGTCTCGCCGGTCAAACCAAAGACGAGGGCGAGGCCGTAGAGCAGCAGCGCGGAGCTTGCCGCGCCGGCCACGTGGTAACCCAGGCCTGCGGTAGTGGGCGCGAGTCCGCGGCGCGCCAGCACGCTCAACACATAGAGGTTGATGGCGAGTAACTCCAAAGCGAGGATCAACGACACCATTTCGGCGGCGGAGGCGGCGAGCATCGCGGCCAATGTGGCCAGCAGGAAGAACCCTGGAAGCGCGCCGGCACTACCATCGGCCGGAAGGATGTCGGCCCGGCTGGCGAGCAGTGTCAGCACCGCCGCAGCCAGCACGACGACGTCGATGACAATCGCAAAGCCGTCGAGCACGAAAGCGCCGTCGAGGATGGTGATCGTCTGCTTGAATTGCGTCGCCAGCGCCAGGAACGAGGCGACCAGCGTGCCTACGGCGATGCTCGTCGTGGGAGCGCCGGGCCGCAGCCTCGCGATCAGGAAGATGGCAATCGCTCCCGCGAGAAGCCACAGTTCGGGCGAGAACGCCAGCAGGTTCCCGAGGGTTCTCATCCGCCGCCTCGCGACAGCAGGCTGATGACGGAGAAGTTGATGCTGTCCAAGAGGATCGCCGGCAGCAGGCCCAGCAGGATGATCAGCGACAGCAGCCCGATGGTGTTGGCCAGCTCCAGCGTCCCGAGATCGTGGATGCGTCCGTGGCGCTCCGGGATCGCTCCGAAGAAGATCCGCTGGACGGTCACAACCATGACGCCGGCCACCACCAGCGCGCCGAGCAGGGCCAGAGGCGTGGCAACGCGATGGCTCGGGTAGGCCCCCACCGCGATCAGGAACTGGCCGACGAACCCGGCGAGCCCCGGGAACCCGATGGCGGCCAGTGCGGCGAAGATCCATAGGACGGCACCCTTCCCCATCCGCCCCGCCATCCCGCCCATGGCACGGATCGAGCTCGTGCCGGTGCGCTCCACGATTGCCGCGGCCAGCAACACCAGCAGGGCGGCGGTCAGGCCGTCGGCAACCAGCAGGATGACGGCGCCGTTGAGGGCGACCGGCGCGGCAGCCGCCGCCGCC
The DNA here is from genome assembly GCA_030946735.1 of Candidatus Dormiibacterota bacterium. Taxonomy (GTDB): domain Bacteria; phylum Chloroflexota; class Dormibacteria; order CF-121; family CF-121; genus CF-13. The sequence goes on along the minus strand of JALYYE010000353.1, from coordinate 2,902 downwards.
AGCAGGGCGAGGCCCATGTGGCTCATCACGACGTACCCGACCAGTCGCCGCACGTCGTCCTGACCCAGCACCGCGAACGCGCTCCAGAGCACGGTCACCACGGCGATCACGACGACGGCGCCGGCGAACTTGTGAAAGGCAGTCTGGAACTCACCGACGTCGACGCGGATGATGCCGTAGCCGCCCAGCTTGACCATCACCCCTCCCAGGATCAGGGCTACGGGTGCCGATGCCTCCGCTTGCGAGTCGATGAACCAGGTGTGGAAGGGAAAAACCGGAAGCTTGACCGCGAAGGCGATGAAAAAGAGCCAGGCGACGAGGGTCGCCATCGCGGCGGGCAGCACGACGTCGTGCAGCGCCACGATGTCGAAGGTCCGTACCGGCGCCTTGAAATAAAGGACGAGGATCGCCAGCAGCAGGAAGGCGCTCCCGGCGATATCGATGGCCAGGAATTTCCAGGCCGCCTGCAGTCGCCGCTGGCCGCCGAAGCGGGCGATCAGTAAGAACATCGGCACCGCCTGCATCTGCCAGAACAGGAAGAAGAGCAGGTAGTCGAGGGAGGCGAAGACGCCGTTGAGGCCGGTCTCCAGCACCAGCAGCAAGACCAGATACTCTTTCTGCTGCTCGCGCACACGGCTCGACGAGAGGACGGCAAAGAGGAACAGGAAGGCGCTCAGGAGCAGGAGCGGCATGCTGACGCCGTCGACGCCGAGATGGTAGCTGGAGCCGGCCGCCGGCAGCCACGCGCGAGTCTCCTCGTACGCGTACGTGCCGCTCTGGTCGCGGAAGCCGTACCACATGAAGACGGCGAAGGCGAGCGTCAGCGCGGTGGCCGCGATGGCGAACGATCGGATCCGCTGGCGTTGCAGCTCGGTGCGCGAGGGGAAAAAGAGCAGAGCGAGGCCCGCGAGGGCCGGGACCCACACCAGGGCGCTGAGGAGCAGGGTGGGGAGCGGGGGCGGCGCGGCCGTTGTCGCCGGGATCGCCTGGAGCAGGGTCATCACGATTTCCCGATCACCCGGCCGGCAAGCAGGATGGTGATCGCCCCCAGGGCAACGACACCGGCGAACAATCCGATGAGCAGCTGGCGGGCTCTAACCTGCGCCAGCCAGCCGCGCGGCAGCCCCGCGAAGGCGACGCTATCCGCGATCAGGTCGAGCGCGCCGTCGACGACGCGCGTCTCGACCCAGCCGATGGCGCGGCTGACGGGCATCAGCACGGCCACGGTGCCGAGCCGGTAGGCCCGGTCCACGAAGAGCCCCTCCCCCATCGCACGGCGAATGGGCTGGAGGGCCGAGGGCATCGGAACGCGGCGCGCGTAGATGACCCAGCCGACGGCGGCGCCGAGGACAGCGGTGACGGCCATCACGCCGGCCGCCATAAAGTGCGAGTTGGTGAGCGGCACGCCGGGAAACGTGATAAAGCCGATCGGATCGGTTCGCCCACGGAAGCCGCGGATCCCAGCCACCACGCTGGCGATGGCGAAGAGCGACATGGCGAAGGCGATGCGGCCGCGGGCGTCACGGATTCGCTCGGGCTCGAAGCGGCGGCGACGGGCCGTCTCGCCGGTGAACACGAGCGCGAAGATCCGAACGAGCGCCATCGCGCCGAGGAAGGTCACGGCCGCGATCGCGGCCACGGCGAGTGGGCTGCCGAGCGCCAGCGCCTTCGACATGATGGTGTCTTTACTCCAGAAGGTGCTGAAGGGGGGGATGCCGGCGGCACCCGCGACCGCGATCAGCATCAGCCAACCGGTGAAACGCATCCGCCGCCACAACCCGCCCATCTCGGAGAGCCGCTCGGTACGGAGCTCGCGGATGATCACACCGGCAGCGAGGAAGAGCAGCGCCTTCGGCCACGCGTGGGTGAACAGCTCGAAGACGCCGGCACCATAGGCGCCGATGCCGAGCGCCATGACCATCAATCCGAGTTCGCCCATGGTGGTGTAGGCGATGGCGCGTTTGAGGTTGTCCTGGAAGAGCGCCCAGAGCATGCCGAGCAGCGCCGAGACCCCGCCCGCGATGGCAAGCAGAGCCAGGCCCCGAGGGCTGGCGTGGAAGAGCCCGTAGGTGCGGGCGATGAGGTAGGCGCCACAGACCGCGCTGCCGGCCGAGTGGATCAGCGCCGCGGCGGGTGCCGGAGCCTGGGCACTTCCGAGCAGCCAGACATGCAATGGGAACTGGGCCGACTTTGCCGCGGCCGCGATGAAGACGAGGATGGCGATGATAAAGAGGCCGTTGGCGGTGATGCGGCTGCCCACGTACTGGCCGGCCAGTGTCTGGAAATTGAGCTCGTTGAAGCGGAAGTAGATGTAGGCGACGGCCGCCAGCAATGCGAGGTCGCCAATGGCCGAGATGATGAAGGCGCGCGTGGCGGCGGCCGCCGCTTCCTCCCGCTGCCACCAGTGGCCGATCAACAGATAGGTCGAGAGGGTGACCATTGCGAAGAAGAGCAGCATCTCGAAGTAGCTGAGCGATAGCGCTACGCCCACCATGGCGAAGGTGGCGAAGAGGAGGGCGCAGAAGAAGCGGATGACGCCATCCTCCCGCCGCATGAATGAAAGGGCATAGACCTGCACCAGCAGGCTGACCAGGATCACCGCCAAGCCGACGGTCGCGGACAGCGGATCCGACAGCACGCCCCATTGCAGGGTAAATTCGGACGCGGCACCCGACTGTCCGGTGAAGAACTGCAGGAAGGTTGCCGGCCGCTCGAGGTGGAGCGGATGGGCGACCTCGATCGCGATCACGAGCAGAGCGCAGATCAGCGAGGCCAGCGTGAAGATGATCGAGATCGCCGCGCTCACGCGGCGCGAGTCGATGGTGAACGCCAGGATGATGAGGAGCGCGATCAACGGCAGCAGCAGCTCGAACTGCGCCAGCAGGGTCGGGCTCCAGGTATC
>JALYYE010000347.1 GCA_030946735.1 Candidatus Dormiibacterota bacterium | reverse complement strand
AATTCGCTATTGCGAACGATTCGCAATAAGATATACTCCGTGCTGGAATGGCGACGGCGCGCGCGGTGTTTCGAAGCTGGCGGACGACCTCGATGACTTCTGTCTCCTGGCGCTTAACGGGCCTGTTCGGGAGTGTCGCCTTCCTGCACCTGGTTGGCTGGGGGATGATGCTGTTGCTGGTCGCGCCGAGGTATCCAGTGATGCTCGGACTCGGTGGGCTGGCCTACGCGTTCGGCCTACGGCATGCCTTCGACGCCGACCACATCTCGGCCATCGACAACACCACGCGGAAGCTGCTCCAGGAGGGTAAGAAGCCTCTGGGAGTGGGATTCTTCTTCTCGCTTGGGCACTCGACGGTCGTGTTCCTGATCGCCCTGGCGCTCGGCTTCGCCACCCAGTTCGTGGTCAGCAATGTGATCAGCGCCAACGGCCAGCTAAAGAGCGTGGGCGGACTGATCGGCACCGGCGTTTCCGGCGTCTTCCTTCTGTTGATCGGGATCCTGAACCTGATCATCCTGCTGGATATCATCCGGCTGTTCCGGCGGATGAAAGCTGGCGAGCACGACCGCCAATCGTTGGAGCACGAGCTCGTCGCTGGTGGGCTGCTGACCCGGCTCTTCGGCCGGCTCTTCAGGCTGATCACGCACAGCTGGCAGATGTACCTGGTCGGCTTCCTCTTCGGGCTGGGATTTGATACGGCCTCGGAGATCTCTTTCCTGGCGATATCCGCCGGCGCCGCGGCCCAGCACATCCCCATCTATGCGCTGATCTCGCTACCGCTGATCTTCGCCGCCGGCATGTCCCTGATGGACACCGCCGACGGGGCGTTCATGTCGCAGGCCTATTCGTGGGCCTTCTCCAACCCGGTACGGAAGGTTTTCTACAACCTCACGGTCACCGCGCTCTCCGTTTTTGTCGCGCTTTTCGTCGGCCTGTTCGAGCTGAGCCAGCTGCTCATCCAGCAGCTGGGCCTTCGGGGTGGCGCGTGGGACGCGATCGGTGGGATGGACCTCGGTGTCATGGGCTTCGTGATCGTGGGTGCCTTCATCGCGACGTGGGGAGGCGCCCTGCTGATTTACCGGGGCCTCCACATCGAAGACCGCTGGTCGCGGGCGCTCAAGACCTAGTACCCGCATTAGTCTGTGACGGTGATCGTCCAGGCCATCCTGTCTGCGCTCGCCGCGGCCTTCGACATGCTCTGGGAGGTCTTGTGGCCGCTGGCGCTGGGTTTCATCCTGTCAGCCATCGTTCAGACCCTGGTCTCACGCGACGCCGTGGCGCGCACCCTCGGCTCCGACTCGCCGCGCAGCCTGGGAATCGCGACGCTTCTGGGCGCCGCGTCATCGTCCTGCTCGTACGCCGCCGTCGCCATCGCCCGTTCGCTCTTCCTCAAGGGGGCGAGCTTTCAGGCTGCCATGATCTTCGAGTTTGCGTCGACCAACCTGGTTTTCGAGCTGGGCTTGATCCTGCTGATCCTGCTGGGCTGGCCGTTCCTCGGTGCCGAATTCGCGGGCGGGCTGTTGATGATCGTGATCCTCGCGCTGCTCTTTCGTTGGACGTTGCGCCCGCAGCTGGTCGATGAGGCGCGCCGCCACGCCAAGCGTGGCTTGCGCGGCCGGATGGAAGGCCACGCGGCGATGGACATGGCGATCAAGGAGGGCCCATTCCTGCGGCGGCTCTGGAGCGGGCGCGCCTTCACGGCGATCAGTCATAACTTTTGGATGGACGTGACCTCGGTCTGGACCGACATTGGGCTCGGGCTGCTGATCGCCGGGGCGCTCGCGGCCTGGGTGCCATCGTCCTTCTGGCAGGGATTCTTTCTGAGCAACCATCCCGTCCTGTCCGAGATCTGGGGACCGTTGATCGGCCCGGTGATCTCGTTGCTGAGCTTCGTCTGCTCGGTGGGCAACGTGCCGCTGGCCGCGGTGCTTTGGAATGGTGGCATCAGCTTTGGCGGCGTGATCGCCTTTATCTTTGCCGACCTGATCATCATCCCGATCGTCAACATCTACCGGAAGTACTACGGCCGCCGCGTGGCCCTTTATCTCCTCGGCGTTTCCTACACGGCGATGGCGCTCGCCGGCCTGCTGATCGGCCTGCTCTTCAAGCTGCTCGGCATCGTTCCGACGCACCGGGCAGTCATCGCCCTGCAGACCGGCCCGACGCTGAACTACACCACGGTCTTGAACGTGTTGTTTCTTGGTGTGATGGCGCTGCTCGGCTGGCGGTTTCTGCGGACCGGCGGGCTCGAGATGTTACGGATGATGGAGGTCACGTCCGGGGATCCGGCGCCGCGTCACCCGGGACACTGACGCGCAGCGCTCGCGCCAGCACGCGATCCATCCCGGAGTGGGCAGCCAGGATGGCGCCGCGCGCCTTGAGCCGCTGCCGCAGTTCGGTCTCCAGGTGCCCGGTGACCGCGATCACCACGGGAGCGGGCTCCAGCCGCCGTAAATGATCGATCAGCTCGAGCTGCTGTTCTGGTCTCAGGGTGGCCTGCAGGACGACGACCTCCGCGCTGTTCCAGGACCGCTCGCGGGCCTGCGTCGGACTGAGCGCCTGGACCGGAACGCCGAGCCGTCCCGCGGCGGCCCGGAGACGCTGCGCGAACAGCAGTTCGTCCTCGACGAGGAAGAGATTTCGGGCCACGGCTGCAGAATAGCGCCCGATCGAGACCACCAGTCTTTTGGCCATCGCCAAAAGGGCCTTGGCGCTTGCTATAATCGCGCCCGGGAAAGTTGGGTCGAAGGCTACGGATCGCTCCGGCGAAACCTCTGAGATCCAAAGACAAAACAAAGGAGATTCGCCGTGAGCTTCAGCGACAAGACTATGACGTGCCGTGACTGTGGTCTCAACTTCATCTTCACCGTCGGTGAGCAGCAGTTCTACGCCGCGAAGGGATTCCAGCACGAGCCGTCTCGCTGTCCCGATTGCCGGTCGATCAACCGCAACGTACGGGGCACCGGTCGCGCCAAGGAGCTCCACGAAGTCGTCTGCGCCGAGTGCGGTAAGCCCGCCCAGGTCCCCTTCACGCCGACCATGGGCCGCCCCGTCTATTGCAGCGACTGCTTCGACAAGGTTCGCGCAACGCGGCGGTAACACCGGCGGCGCCCGGATGTAACGGCGGGGCCCGTCTGTAACGGCGCGCGTAACGTTACAAGCGCAGCATCGATTTGTGGGTAATGCGACCAATCCCGCCTTCCGTCTACTTGACGGTTCTGACGAACACGCCGGTGCGCGATTTCGCCGCATCGGTGGTCTGACGATCTGGGCGGAGACGCTCGCCTTCCGCACCACCGCGGCTCGTGAATTCGTCGACGTTACGGAACAGGTCGCTGCCGTCGTGCGCCGTTCCCAGGTCTCACAAGGGTGGGTTTCGATCTTCTCCAAACACACCACCGCCGCGGTGGTCCTGAACGAAAACGAGCCGCTGCTGCTCAAGGACATGGGGGCGCTGCTGGAGCGGATCTCCGCGGCGGCCGGCAGCTACGAGCACAACGACCTCACCCGCCGCACGGGGGAGATGGATCCGCAGGAGTGCGCCAATGGCCACGCCCATTGTCAGCACCTCCTGATCGGCGCCAGCGAGAACATCCCGGTCTTAGAGGGCCGACCCGATCTGGGCCGCTGGCAGCGCATCTTCCTGCTCGAGCTGGATCGGCCTCGTGACCGGCAACTCGTGGTGCAGGTCTTCGGCGCCTGACGCGGTAACCTAAAAGCTCAGGCAGGCGTCCGCAGCTCCCTACAAGGAGGCATCCATGCTCGAGAAGTTCACCTGGTACAAGCAATCCGCCTATAAGTGGAAGGGCGACGGGATGACCGTCTACATCGATCCCTGGGGGCTCAGGGACCAGGAGGAGCCCGCCGACGTGATTTTCATCACCCATGCCCACGCCGATCATTTCGAGCCGGCGGACATCGAGAAGATCCGCAAGAACACGACGCAGTTCGTGGCGCCGCGGGACGTTGCCGACGAGCTCCAGGGCAAGGTCATGTCGATCAACCCGGGGGAGTCGTCGGACGTCGCCGGGATCAAGTTTCAGACGGTGCCCGCCTACAGCACGGTCGAGCATCGGCTGCAGACGCACCCGAAGAGCAACAACTGGGTCGGCTACATCCTCAGCCTCGACGGGCATCGCTACTGGTTCTCGGGTGACGGTGATCCGAATCCCGACATCGAAAAGGTGAAGACCGACGTCGCCCTGATCTGCGTGGGTGGCGACCCGTACGTAATGAACGCCTCTGAGGCGGCCGGGGTGGTGAAGAAGATCCAACCCCAGCTGGCGGTGCCGAACCATTACGGATTCGTTGTGGGCGTGGCGTCGGACGGAGAGAAGTTCGCAAAGGAAGCGGCACCGGTCAAAGTCCAGATCATGAAGCCGGTCAACGCCTTCGAAAGGACCGGGGCCGCCGCGCACTAAGCATCGGGAACTTTCCTGGTCCGTCGGCGTCTGAGTAATGACGCTACGACGGAACAGGAGGTTCCACATGGTCAACAAACTCGTTCCCGCGGCGGCGGCGACCCTGGCGATCTTTCTCACGCAGGCGCTCCCGGCGGCCGCCTGCGGCGGCTTGATCGCCCCCAACGGTGCGATCCGGCTCGAACGGGCGACCACACTCGTCGCCTGGCATGACGGCGTCGAGCGCTACATGACCAGCTTCAGTTACAACGGCGAGGCGGCCAGCTTCGGCTGGATCGTTCCGCTGCCGGCCGTCCCCGAGAAAGTCGAAGAGGGTGGAGGCTGGACGCTTCAGCGGCTCTTCCGCGAGACGCACCCGCAACCCGCGATCCTCGACCTGCGCTTTGCGGCGGCTTCCCAAGCGAGCTCCGCGCAGGTCCTGCAACAGGTTAAAGTTCGCGCGCTTGATATCACCGTGCTGCGCGGCAGCGGGAAGGCAGTGCTCGACTGGGCAGCCGAGAACGGCTTCGCCGTCGATGCCGAGACGCACGCCCACATCCTCCAGTACGCGAAGGGTAGCCCGATCTTTATGGCGGCGAAATACAATGCCGAACGCGCCGCCAAGCAGCGCCTGATCTTCGGTGATGGGGCGCCAGTCTTGATCACGATGAAGATCCCCCACCCCTGGATCCCATTCGAAGTGCTCGCCGCGGGAGCCCAGGTGCAGGCGGACCTCTATCTCCTTTCTGACAAACCCGTCAATACGAGCGAGTGGCGGGCCTTGATCGGCGCCTCCGGCGTGGGCACCAAAGTGCAGGGTGCCGAGGGCTTCAGCCTGGAGTTCCAGGAAAAGATGACCGACAGCCTGTACCGCGATCTCTCGAGCGACAAGAACATGGGCTGGGTCCGGCAGGACAGCTGGCTCACCTATCTGACGCTGAATGCGCCCGACGACAAGGTCACCTACGACATGAGTGTCACGCCCATGGGCGTCGTCAAAGTCGCGCCGTTCGGGACCCAACCGATGGCCATCGTGGAGGGCAATACGGCCGCGACCAAGCCGCTCGACGTGCCGACGGCTCCCATGGGAACGGCGCTGACGTTGATGATCCTGGGGATTGTGATCGCCGCGGGCCTCTGGATCCTCAAGCCTCGCAAGGCTTAAAAAGACTCCGACCCTGACCCTCCCGAACGTCTCAAACGCTCGCCTGGCACTAGAGCGCCGCTCGCCTGGGCCGACGGGCCCGGCGGGCGGGGGAGGGAAGGGGCGGTCTAAATGTTGCTGCGGGACTGGCCGCCGTCCACCGTCCAGCATGCGCCCGTTACCAGGCTCGCCCGGTCGGAGGCGAGGAAGGCCACCACGGCGGCGACCTCCTCGGGCCTTCCGAAGCGCCCGAGTGGCAGGTCGGACTTGACGAAGGCGGCGATACCATCGGGGTCTGCCTGTTGGCGGCGCTCCCAGCTGCTGCCGGGGAACATGAGCGAGCCGGGCGCGACGCTGTTGACCAGGATGTTGTCCTGGGCAAGCTCGCGGGACAGCGCCTTCGCCAGGCTGATCTCGGCGGCCTTGGCCATGTTGTAGCCAGGGCGGCCACCGCTCTCGCGGCCGTAAACAGAGGCGATGAAGATGATCCGTCCATGCCGCCGGCGGCGCATGGAGGGCACCGCCGCACGAGCGGCCCGCAAGCCGCCGAGGGCGTTGATCTCCAGGCTCTGCGTGAACTCGGCCTCGGGGGTTTCGAGCCTGGCGCCACCACCGCCGCCGGCGTTGTGGACGAGGATGTCCAGGCCGCCGAAGTGGGTGGCCGCCGCCTCGATGAACGTTTCCACCTGGCCTGCTTTGGCAACGTCGGCGGTCTGGGCAAAGACACCCGTGCCAAGCGCGGCCGCGGCGTCAGTCAGCCGCTTTCCATCCCGGGCGCAAATCGCCACCCGGCAGCCTTCGCGGACGAGATTCTC
>JALYYE010000050.1 GCA_030946735.1 Candidatus Dormiibacterota bacterium | reverse complement strand
ACCTGCTGGCGCAACGGATGCGCGCCCGGATTCGAGAGGCGATGAGCCGTGTTTTCCACGATATCGATCTCTTGCTCCTGCCCACGACGCCGATCACCGCACCGGTCGTGGGCGAGCGCACCGTGCGTTGGCGTTCCGGCGAGGAGCCGGTCGATGCCGCGCTGGTGCGACTCACGGCGCCCTTCAACCTCACCGGTCTGCCGGCGCTATCGGTTCCCTTTGGCGCCGCCGCCGGCCTTCCGGTCGGCGTGCAGGTCGTTGCGCAATGGAATGACGAAACCCGCCTGCTGGCCGTCGGGCGGCTGATTGAAGAGCTTGCTGCCGACGGAAACGAGCGCTCTAGTAGATGAAGCCGATCAGCGGAACCGTGCCCGGAAGCACGTGCCGGTAGCTGACGCGGCCCCAGCCGCCGCCGGTCGGACTGGCGTAGTTCATCTCGGAGACGAGCCAGCTGCCATCCGAGTAGACCTGCTCCACGTAGGCGACGTGGCCCCAGTAGGGTGACTCCCAGGTCACCATGATGGCGCCGGCGCGGGGAGTTGGGCCCTCAGGGCGGCCGTAGGCACGGGCACGACCAAACCATTGCCAGGCATTGCCACCCCAGGGGGCGGCCCGGCGGGTGTTGACGTACCAGGTGCACTGTCCGAACGGATAGCTGGCCCCGCCGGAGGAGTACACAGGCGTGACGTACCAGGAACGCTTGCCCGCGGTCACCGTTTGGGGATTGGGTTGCGGAACGGAGGCCGGTTCCGGGCCAACCCCGTAGGGCAGCATCAGGTAGTCGTTGACCGGCAGCGTTTCCGGATGGCGAAGCCGGTTGAACTCGATGATTGCATCCGACTCGGCGCGGTATTTCTGCGCCAGTGAGGCGAGGGTATCGCTGGCGCCAACCTTGACGAGCACACCGTCGACGGGCGGCACCACGACCTCCTGGCCGGCCGTCAAATGGTCGACGAGCTTGGGGTTCGACCAGAGCAGCGTGTTCACCGAAAGTCCGTACTTTCCGGCGAGCGCGCGGAGCGTGTCACCCTCGACCGCGCTATAGCGAATGATGTCGCGGTGCTTCTCGGCCGGAGGCGTCGCCGGCAGCGCCGGGACGACCAACGATCCACTCATCGACCATCCGATGCCATCGACCGCACGGCCGAAGGGTGCCTGGGCCAGGGCGGTGCCGGGGCCGGTACCGCCGGCAAGTGCGGGCGCGGCGCCGACCGGGACATGGAACACCACCCAGGGCATCGCAGCGGCCATGAGCAGAACGGCTGAGTGTGTTGCAAAGCGCGGCGCAGCGTACTTCAGACGAAGTCCCCCTTTACCCTTCCCTACTGTCCGCTCCACCGCGGCCTACACAGGTCAAACTACCCAGGCACCGATGGCTTGCAGCGGCGCGACGAGCTCTCACACCCCCGTCACGTGACCGTTACCAAAGGACCGTAACCCGCGAAATGGTCGGAGCGTGCAAATCGGTCCTACAATGCGGCCATGTCCGACCCGGCAGAAATGTCCGGTCGCCACCTGCTCGAGGCCGCACTGCGCGGAGCCGCTCCCCCTCCGCCCTACCTACGCCTCCTCGGCATGCGCTTTATGGCGGTGTCCGATGGCAGCGCGACCTTCGAGATGCCGGCAACTAGCGAGCTCTACAACCCGAACAACTTCGTCCATGGCGGTGCGCTGGCATCACTCGCCGATAGCGCGATGGGGTTCGCGGTGTTCAGCACGCTGCTGCCCGGAGAAAACTTCACCACCGCCGAACTGCACCTCAATTTCATCAAGGCCGTCACCGCTGATTCCGGCATCCTCCGATCGATTGGCCGGGTGGTACATCGCGGACAGCAAATCGCGGTGGCTGAGGCGGAGATCCTGGACGAGCAGAACCAGCTGATCGCCCGAGCCAGCTCGACCAACGTCATCCTGCAACGGCGCATTCCGGCCGCCGAGCCGCCGCCGCAAGAGCCGGCGACGCGCGTTGCCGCCCCACCGTCGCCCCCGGAGCGCACGCCGATCCCGGCCGTGTCCCCGCCGATGACGACCGAGCCCATCGGTATGGCCCCACTCGCCCGGAGCAAACGGAAGATCCGGACCTTTGCGGGCGACATCGCCTACCTGCGATCCGGA
>JALYYE010000339.1 GCA_030946735.1 Candidatus Dormiibacterota bacterium | reverse complement strand
TCCCCGCCGGTGGCTGGGGAAAGGCCAAGACGATGATCACGATCGTCGCCCTCTTCCTGGTTCTGCTCGAGGGCGACGCCCGCGTCGGTGGATTGCTGAGCAGCCAGACGCCGCCAGGCAGTTGGCTGGTGACTACGCTCGGCCCCTTCACGGTGGCGGTCTGGGGGCTCCTGATCGCGGTCATCTGGACGGTGGGCTCCGGCGCGGAGTACATCCGCGAGGCCATCCCGCTGTTCACTCACCCGTTGCAGTCGGTGCCCGACGTTCTCGGCAAGGCCGCCGACGATCCCTGAGCTGTCAGCCAGGTCGGTTGGGCATGAAGTCGACAGGTTCGTCCCGGCCCTTCCAGGCAACGACATGCCTTGCCGGTTCGGTCCGTGCCACGACCTTGCCACCGTGGATCACGAGCCGCCGTGGCGCCATCAGCCGTATGGCGTCGCTCTCCGTCGGCGCGTCGAAGAGGACCAGGTCCGCACGGCAGCCGGGTTCCAGACCGTAGTCGGTCAGCCCCAAGGCACGCGCGCCGTTGACGGTGATCATGTCGATCATCGTCCGGATCTCCTCGAAGCCCGACATCTGACCGTAGTGGGCGAGCGTGAAGGCGGCCTGGAGTGGATCCGCCTTGCCGAGTGGGTACCACGGATCCATCACCGAGTCGTGGCCGAGGCAGACATTGACCCCGGCGGCGAGTAGCTCCTTGACGCGGGTGTGCCCGCGGCGGATCGGGTAGTGGTCGAAGCGACCCTGCAGCACCGCGTTATCCAGCGGATTGGTCACCATGTTCAACCCTGCCCGATGAACGTTGACGATCAGCCGGCCGGCGTAGGCGTTGTTGTAGGAATGCATCGCCGTTGTGTGACTGGCCGTCACCCGGCCCTGCATCTTGAGGCGGATAGTCTCGGCGGCGAGCACCTCGAGGAAGCGGGAGTGTTCGTCGTCGGTTTCGTCGCAATGGATATCGACCAGCTTGTTGAATTCGTGAGCGAGAGCCACCGCAAACTTCACCGACCGCTCGCCATACTCGCGGGTCAGCTCGAAATGTGGGATGCCGCCGACGACGTCGGCCCCGAGCTCGACCGCCTTCCGCATCAGCGCTTCGCCGTCCGGAAAGGACTGGATGCCCTGCTGCGGAAAGGCCACAAGCTGCAGGGTTATCTGATCGGCAAATTCCTGTCTGACTTCGAGGAGCGCGCGCAGCGCGGTGAGTTTCGGATCGCAGACGTCGACGTGGCTACGAACGAAGAGAACGCCGTTGGCGACCTGCCAGCGGAGGACCTGGCCGACGCGGTGCTTGACGTCGTCGACCGTCAGGTCCTTGATCCGTTCGCCCCAGATGGCGATGCCTTCGAACAGCGAGCCGCTCAGATTGTGCCGCGGCTGTCCGACAGTGAGTACGGCATCGAGGTGAATGTGGGGCTCGACCAGGGCTGGCGTGAGCAGGTTGCCGCAGGCATCGATCACCTGATCGGCGGCTGGAGGCTCGCCGCTGGGAGGCGCAACAATCCGGTCGCCCTGGATCGCCACGCTCGCCAGGTCAGTTGCGCGGGGTAGGCGCGCGTTTGTGATGAGGAGATCGAGCACGCTGGAAGTCTAGGACGATTTGCACTGGACACTGCGTGGCCGAGACCTTAGAATTCGGTCGACGCTGGCAACCGGAACCTAGGGGAATGGGGAGAGACTGTGGCAACAACCACTGATCTGGACGCGCAGGTACCAGTTCGCGAGGGTGACTACGGCTCGAAGGTCACGACCGTAGAGCCGGGAGGTATCGAATATATTCCGGACCGCGATCGCCACGGCAGCCCAATTCGGCTGTTCTGGACCTGGATGTCGCCCAACATGGAGTTCGCGACGGTCTTTGTCGGCGTCCTGCCGATCGCCGTGTTTGGTGGCGGCTTCTGGCCGACTGTCTTCGGGGTCGCGTTGGGCAGCCTGATGGGATCGATCACGCACGCCATCCTCTCGACGATGGGCCCGCGCTTCGGCGTTCCCCAGATGGTTGAAGGCCGCGCTTCCTTCGGATTCCTCGGGAACTTCCTTCCGGCAGCGCTGAGCTGGCTCACGGCGAGCTTCGGCTGGTTCATCGTGAACAGCGTGAGCGGTACTTTTGCCCTGGTCACCCTGACCTCGCTACTGAACAATCACCACGAAGTGCTGAGCTTCTCGGTTGCCTTCGTCATCATCGTGCTCGCCCAGGTCATCGTGGCCTTCATCGGCCATAACATGATCCACCAGTTCGAGCGGATCATTTTCCCCTACCTGACGGCCGTCTTCGGACTGGCCACGATCATCATCCTGGCGCAAGCACACCCAGGGCTCGGTTTCAACGCGAAGGTAGGCCCGGCGGCATCTGGCGGGCCCTCGGGCGCCTTCATCCTGGCGGTCTTCATCGCGTTTGGCTATGCCATCGGCTGGAACCCGTTCGCCTCCGACTACAGCCGCTACTTGCCGAAGAACGTCAGTCCGAGGAAGGTGGCGCTCGCAGCCGGGCTTGGTGTCTTCGTCTCCTGCACCGTGCTGGAAATCGCCGGCGCCGCCGCAGCCACGATCGGACAGCTTGGCAACAATCCCACTCCGCTGTTCACCGATCCGCTGCCGTTCTGGCTTCAGGTGCTGGTCCTCCTCGGCATCGCTATAGGGGCTGTGGCTGCCAACGTTCTAAACATCTACTCCGGATCGATGGCGTTCCTCACCCTGGGCATCAACCTGGCGGTCCAGTGGCGGCGGGCGATCTCGGCCCTCGTCTTTGGCGCCATCGGGCTGGTGATCGGGCTCCTCTTGCAGGCCAATGTTGCGCCTGGCAGCAAGTACGAAAACTTCCTGCTGCTGATCACCTACTGGATAACGCCGTGGCTGGCGGTGGTGATTACGGACTTCATCCTGCACCGCGGCCGCTACCCGGAAAACGTCTTCTACGACACCGGCTGGGCGAACTGGAAAGGGTTCATCGCGATGCTGGCCGGGATCATTGCCACCACTCCGTTCTGGGACCAACCCCCAACATTTTTCAGGCTGCCCTTATGGTTTGGCGCGGTTCCGACGAACAACCCGCAACTAGGCGACCTCAGCTTCTTTGCTGGTGCGATCGTCGCGACGGTCGTCTACCTGCTGCTCTACCTGGTGGGGCGGCCGTCGACCAGTACACGCACGGCGCGAACCTAGGAAAGATCCGGACGCTAGAGCTTTAACGCCGTTCGAAGGAGCGCTTTCAGCCGGTCGGGCTGTCGGCGATAGCGCTCCCATTCGGACGGAAGCTTCGTCGATTTCTCCACGATCGCCCAGAGGACGGAGTTGACCGGCGTGGGCACGTCATAGCGGCGGCCGGCGTCGACCACCGCGCCATTCAGGTAGGCGGCCTCGGTCCTCCCCTTACCGCGAGTCAGGTCCCACCAGAGGGACGGCATCTTGTTGCCCCGGGCGCCACCCAGCCGCGGTTCGAGGAGCATCTGGGCCATGAGTGGCGGCAGGCTCATCGCGCGTCGCAGGCTGGGCGCCGGCAAGCCGGGGAGCGCGACGATGGCGACGCGCATCCGATCCATCACCGCGGTGGCCTCGCGGAACGCCGCCCGCTCGTAGCGGAAAAGCTCACTGTCGGCAAAGACGTGGCTCGGAGGCAGGTCGAGGATTGCGCTCTGCGCATTCCCAAGGAGGTTGAAGAGGAGCTTCGACCACTTCATCGCGCGAAAGTCGGTGTAGCGGCGTGACTTGAAGCCGGCATCGCGCATCTTGCGGACCAGAGGGGCGACATTTACCTCGGGTGAGACCGGAGCCAAGGCCAACCCGCCGCGCCGCGAATGCAGCTGGATCGTGCCCGGCTCGTCCAGGCTGACCGGCACGGTGAGGCTGCCGGCGAGCAGCGCCTGTTCGGGGAGCGCAGCGGTAATCGCTTCTTCGTTTCCGACGCCGTTTTGAAAACTCCCAAGGATGGTGCCCGGGCGCAGGACCAGTTGCAACTGCTCGATTGCGTCCATGGTGTCGTACCCCTTGACGGTGAGGAAGACGTAATCGAATGGACCGCCGGCATCGGCAATGGTCGGCCGCGCGGCCCGGACCGATTGGCTGCTGACCTTGCCCGCCAGGACCATGCGCACCCCATCGCGAGTGACCGCTTCGACGTGGGAGGGACGGCCCACCAGCGTGACCTCGCTTCCGGCCTGGGCCAGGCGAGCGCCCAGCAGCGAGCCCACCGCGCCGGCGCCAAAGAATAGGAACCGTAGGGGCGGCGCCGCCGTGGGACGCTCGGGCATCAGTGCGTCGTGATCTTCAGCTCTCGGCCGCTGGCAAGCCGCTCGATGTTGGTCCGGTGCCGGATGAGCACCAGGCCGGCCAGGGTGATCCCGAGGATGATCACCGGCCAGCCCACCGGGCGCCAAGCCTGCCAGCCGATGAGATGGAGCACGATCAAGCTCACGAAGCCGACGGCGACAGCGCTCAACGAGGCGAGTGACGCCACCTTGGAGAGGCGGACGATCAGGAACCAGGTCGTAAGCGCGAGAACCAGTGCCACCGGGGCCAGCGCCAGGAGCACACCGCCAGACGTCGCGACGCCCTTCCCGCCCTTGAAGCCGAGGTAGAGGGGCCAGTTGTGCCCGATCACCGCCGCCAGCCCGATCGCCGACAGGGCGATCTCATTCTCACCCAGTCCGAGCAGGATGCCGGCCATGACCGGGATGAAGCCCTTCAGCCCGTCGGCGGTGAGGGTCAGGGCAAAGGCGCCCGGACCGCCCGCGCGAAAGACGTTGGCGGCCCCGATGTTACCGCTGCCCAGCTTGCGAAGGTCCTGGTTGCGATAGACCTTCATGACCAGCCAGCCAGAGGGGACGGAGCCGAGCAGATAGCCGAAGGCCAGCAGCGCGAGCACTTTCAGCATGAGGAGCGTCCTTGCGGACGCCTCAACTATAGATCGCGACCTTAACGGCTGTCACGCCTGTCGGCTATCACTTTTCTGTTCGGGTCTGGGCAACTCGACGGTGAACTCACTTCCGGCCCCGGGACGGCTGTCCACCAGCACCCGGCCGCCGTGCGCGCGGGCCACCTCCTGGACGAGGTACAGGCCGATCCCCATGCCGATCAGGTGGCGGTTGGCGTCGGTCTCGATTCGCGCGAACCGCTTGAAGAGCTGGCCCTGATTTTGTGGCTCGATCCCGAACCCGTCATCGAGAACACTGATGCGCCAGCCGGCGGCGAGCTCGGTCAGGCTGAGGTCGATCCGCCCGGTGGGGCCGGGCCGGAAGCGGACGGCGTTGTCCAGTAGCTCGCGGATCGCCAGGTGCAGCCAGTAGGTATTGCCGTTGACGCTCGCGTGGGGAGTGTCGAAGCTGAAGTCGATG
>JALYYE010000317.1 GCA_030946735.1 Candidatus Dormiibacterota bacterium | reverse complement strand
GAAGTTCCGGGATGTGAAGATAGGATTCATAGCTCAGGCGGCGACCTGAGGCGTCCTGGAAGCCCATCCCGCCAAGGCGGTACGGTGCGCCCTCCTGCTTCGGTTTACCGGCCGTAGCCAAGCTGGCTTCAGCTTATTCCAAAAACGTGTTACAACGAAGTCCGAACAAAGGAGGGGATGCGTGCAGGAATCACCCTACTGGAACCCCCGGCACGAGACCATGCCGCGCGACCAGATCGAGGCGCTGCAGGTTCGCAAGCTCAAAAACCTGGTCGCCTGGACGCAGGCCCGGGTTCCCTGGCAGGCGAACCGGCTGAAAGCCGCCGGGGTGACCCCCGAATCGATCAAGACGCTCAAGGACCTCCAGCGAATTCCGATGATGACGCGCGACGAGTGGATGCAGGCCCAGCTGGAAGACCCGCCCTACGGCCCGCTGCTCGCCGCCCCCCAGGAGGCCGCCATCCGCTATCACCTCACCTCGGGAACGACCGGCCGGATCCCGCTCCAGGTACTCGACAGCATGAAGGACTGGGAATGGATCGCCGAGATGTGGTGCTATGGCTTCTGGGGCTTCGGCGTACGACCGCGTGATGTCGTCTTCTTCGCCTTCAGCTATGGGACTTTCGTCGGGTTCTGGGGCGCCCACTACGCCTCCGAGAAGATCGGCTGCCTGGTACTGCCGGGCGGCAACATGACGACGGAGGCGCGCGTCAAGCAAATCCTGACCATGAAGGCGACTGTTGTCTGTTCCACGCCGACCTACGCCCTGCGGATGGCGCAGGAGGCGAAGACGATGGGCGTCGACCTCGCCGGCAGTGCGGTCAAGCGCTTGATCCTTTCGGGTGAGCCCGCCGGATCCATCCCGGCGACGAAGCGCTTGATCGAGCAGGAGTGGGGCGCAAAGGCGGCCGACACCGCCGGCATGACCGAGGTGGGCACTATCATGGTCTTCGAGTGCGAGAAGCAGCCGGGCGGCACCCACATCATCGAGGACCACTACATCGAGGAGGTGGTCGCCCCGGAGACTGGTGAGCCGGTTGGCTACGGCGAGCTGGGCGAGCGATTGATCACGTCATTTGGCCGCGGGTTCATCCCGGTGCTGCGTTATCGCACCCGCGACCTCGTGGTCCGGGTACCGGCCAGCGGCTGCACCTGTGGCCGCACCTTCGACCTCTATGAGGGCGGCATTCGCGGCCGGGTCGATGATATGAAACTGGTTCGAGGGACGAACGTCTATCCGCGCGCGGTCGAGGCGATCGTCCGCGAGTACAAAGAGATCGACGAGTTTCGGATCCACCTCTACACGGCCGACGGCCGGCAGGACGAAATCGAGGTGCTGGTCGAGATTCCGGAGCGGGAAGGCGTCAACGCCGATCGGATAGTGAGCGAGCTCGCTAAGTCGCTCTCGCAGGCGCATGAAGGTCTACGTTTTGGCTGCAAGCGAGTCGCGAACGGCAGCCTGCCGCGCTTCGAGCTCAAGGCGAAACGGCTCCAGGATGATCGCACCGTGATCGGCACGGCTGGCGTGCGGAGGGTGACCGCATGAAAAACGCGATGGGCGTCGAGCTCAGCGAATCCGAGCGCTCCCTGGTCGAGTGCTACCAGGGACTGGTGCGCGTACTGAAGGACGGCAAAGACCTGGCACCGTTCGAACGCCGAAACGCCTTGAAGGCCGTGGCCGCGCTCTGGCAGGTCGTCAACGGCCTCGACCTCGACCCGGGCAACCTGTACGAGATCGGCGCCTGAGCACGGGGAGCGACCAGCGGCGGGTCTTCGCGGCGCGGCTCTTCCGAACGCCCGCCGAGCGCTTCGACGGTATCGTCGACTTTCCGTACCAGCCGGAATTCCATGAGTGGCAGGGGATGCGACTCGCCCATGTCGACGTAGGCGAGGGACCGATCGTGTTGTTGCTGCACGGCGAGCCGACCTGGTCGTATCTCTGGCGGAAAGTCATCCCGCCAGTCGTCGATGCCGGCTTTCGCTGCATCGCGCCGGATCTCGCGGGTTTTGGCCGCTCCGACAAACCCGTGGAGCCAGCCTGGTATTCGTACGACAACCACACCGCGGCCCTGGTCTCGCTGATCGACGACCTCGACCTTCATGGGGTGACGCTGGTGATGCACGATTGGGGTGGCCCGATCGGGTTACGCGTCGCCATGATCGAACGACCAGAGCGGGTCATCCGCCTGGTCGTGATGGACACCGGGGTGTTCACCGGCGAACAGCAGATGAGTGATGAATGGCTACGCTTTCGTGCCTTCGTCGCCGCGCGTCCCGACGTCCCAATCTGGCCGCTGATCCGAGGCGGCTGCAAGACGCGGCCATCGGCCGACGTGCTGGCTGCATACGAAGCACCCTTTCCAAATGAGGCTTCGAAGACCGGGGCACGGCGTTTCCCCGAGCTGATCCCTCTAGACCCGGCGGCGCCCGGGGCGTCCGATGGACGCGTCGTAATGCAGCGGTTGGTCCGCGACCAGCGTCCCGCCCTGGTGCTGTGGGCGGACGCCGACGTGGTGCTGCCACTGGAATCCGTCGGCCGCCCATTCCAGCGATTGTTCCGGACAGCAGATGATCTGACCGTGATCCGGGACGCTGGCCATTTCCTGCAAGAGGACCAGGGGGATCAGGTCGGTCGGGTGATCGGGGATTGGCTGACTCGACAGCAACGTTGATCCCATGCTGATTCGAGGCGGAACGGTGGTCACCGCCGATGGCGAGCGGCAAGCCGACGTCCTGGTCCGCGGCGGCCAAGTCGCCGAAGTCCGCGCCGGGATCGCGGGCGATGGCGACGTCATCGATGCGACCGCCCTGCTCGTGTTGCCCGGCGTCGTCGACCCGCACACGCATCTCCTGCTTGACACCGGGACGGCGCGCACGGCCGACGATTTCGAAAGCGGCTCGCTGTCGGCGGCGGCGGGAGGTGTCACCACCTTTCTCGATTTCGCCCCGCAGCTCCCGGGCCAGCGCTTCGCGGAGGCGCTCCAATCCCGACTCGACCTGATCGAGGGGCGGTCGCATATCGACTACGCGATCCACCTCAACATCGCGCATCTTCCGCAAGGCTGGGAAGGCGACCTTAAGGGGCTGGTGGATGCGGGCGTCACCAGCGCGAAGATCTACACGACCTACCGCGGGACGATTTTCTACGCGGACGACTGGACCTGGTACCGGCTCATGGAGCGGTCGGGCGAAGCCGGCTTCCTCGTTCAGGTGCACGCGGAGAACGACGCCATCGTCGAGGGGATGGCGCAGCTGCTCGCCGCCCAGGGAAAGACATCGCTTAAATATCATGCCCGCGCTCGGCCGGCTGTGGCCGAGGGCGAGGCCGTCGCTCGAGGCCTGCTCTTCAGCCGAACGACCGGCAGCCCGGTGTACTTCGTGCACCTGTCGACGCCGCAGGCCGTCGACCTGGTCAGCGAGGCGCGCCTGCGCGGCGTGCAGGCGATCGCCGAAACCTGCCCGCACTATCTGGTGCTGGATGAGTCGCGCTACGACCAACCGGACGCGGCTCGCTACGTCATGACACCGCCGCTCCGAGATCGCGAAAGCCAGGCAAAGCTCTGGGATCATCTCGCGCACGGAGCCATCCAGAGTATTGGCAGTGATCACTGCGGTTTCTCCCTCTCGCAACGAGCGGGCGTCGACGACTTCCGTGAGGTCAGCCCGGGTATTCCCGGAGTGGAGACCTCTTTGCTGCTGCTCTATAGCTTTGGCGTGGTGGCGCGGCGGATTTCGCGCTCCGACCTGGTCCGCCTGCTCTGCACCAATCCCGCGAAGATCTTCGGGCTGTGGCCGCAAAAGGGCGACCTGCAACCGGGTTCCGACGCCGACATCGTCCTCTTCGACCCAAGGCCACAACGCGTCTTGTCCGCCGCGGAACTGCACAGCCGCGCGGGCTTTTCCCCCTACGACGGCCTGACCGTGACCGGCAAGGTCCATACCACGATTGCTCGCGGCCAGGTGATCTACCGCGATGGCACGGTGGTCGGTGACCCTGGCTTCGGACGCTTTCTCAAGTGCCGGCCTTTCGACCCCGAGATGGTTCCGCTGTGAGCGACATCAACGGCGAGCGCCTTCTCGCCGACCTGCGGACGCTGGCCGCGATCGGCGGCCTTCCCGACGGCGGCGTCGACCGGCTCGCCTGGTCCGAGCACGACCTGGTCGGACGGCGGTGGTACGCGGAGCGCATCGCAGAGGCAGGGATCGAGCCGCGGCTGGACGCGGCTCTCAACGTCTTCGGTCACATGCCGGGCACCAGGGGACCGTGGTTGCTCACCGGCTCCCACCTCGACAGCGTCCCCAACGGAGGCGGGCTCGACGGCGCCTACGGGGCTGTCGCCGCGCTCGAAGTCCTTCGCACCCTCGCCGAATCCGGTGATCCGCTCGCCCAGGAAGTGGAGATCGTCGGTTTTGCCGACGAGGAGGGGGTTCGTTTCGAGGTAGGGCTGATCGGCAGCCTGGCGCTGGTCGGAGAGTTGGATATCGAGCGGCTTCGCGACGGGCTCGATTGGCAGGGCGTCCCCATACGGCAGGTGCTCAGCACGGCTGGCCGCGACCTCGACCGGATGCTCGAGGTGCAGCAGCATCGGGATTCGATCAAGGGATTCGTCGAGCTGCATATCGAGCAGGGCCCCCGAATGGAGGCGGACGGGATCGACCTCGCGGTGGTCAGCGGCATCGTCGGCGTCCACCGCCAACGAATCGAGATCCAGGGCACGCAAAACCACGCGGGGACGACCCCGTTCCGGCTGCGACACGACGCGGGACGGGCGGCCTCACGCGCCGCGGCCGAGCTGCGCGACCTTGTGCAGGGCGCCGACGCGGACGCGGTCGCCAATATCGGGTCGATGCGATTCGACCCCGGCGGAGTCAATGTGATCCCGGGTCGGGCGCGGTTCACAGTCGAAGTTCGGCACCTCGAAGAGCGCGTGATCCGGCAGGCGGTCGACGCCTTCGTCCATCGCCTCGGACGCATCTGTGCGGAGGAAGGTTGCCGGGCAGAGGTGGAACTCCTGTCCTCGGTGCCGCCGGCGCCGATGGATGCGACGGTGATGGAAGCCCTCGAGCAGGCCTGCGCGGAGCTGGGACAGCGGACCGCGACGTTGTCGAGTGGTGCGGGGCACGACGCCGCCATCCTGTCGCGTCACGTTCCGAGCGGAATGCTGTTCGTGCCGAGCGTGGACGGCGTCAGCCACTCGCCACGGGAAACCACCTCCGATGCGCACCTGGTCCTCGGCGCCCAGGCGCTGCTCCGCGGAGTCCGGGCGGTCGCGGCGCGGATAAAGTAGTCGCACCGCCATGGAGGTGCTGCTGCCCCACTCGCTCGACGAAGCGCTCAAGATCAAGGCCGAGCGCCCGGAAGCGGTCCCGCTCAATGGCGGCACTGACCTGATGGTCGACCTGAACTTTGGCCGCCTGCGGCCGCCCGCCATCGTCGACCTCAGCCAGGTCAGCGAGCTGGCGGTCTGGCGCGAGGAGAACGGCAACGTCTTCCTCGGTTCCGGAGTGAGGTACTCGACCATCATCCGGGAGATGGCGGCCTACAAGCCACTGGTGCAGGCCTCGCGCTCCGTCGGTTCGCCGCAGATCCGCAACCGCGGGACCGTGGGTGGCAACCTGGGCACCGCCTCGCCTGCCGGAGACGCGCTGCCCGTGCTGGCGGCGTATGACGCCGAGGTGGTGTTGCAGAGCCAAGCCCGTGGTGGGCGGTCCCTCCCCTGGAACACGTTCCTGACGGGTCCGAAGAAGACAGCGATCGCAGCGGATGAGCTCATCATCGGCGCCCGCTGGCGAAGGCTGCGCGGCCCGGGCAGCTTTTCCAAGATCGGCACGCGCAACGCGATGGTGATCGCGGTGGCCGGCCTCTGCCTGGTCATCGACGAGGAACGCCGGCGCGTCAACGTCGCCCTCGGCTCGGTGGGGCCGACCATCCTGCGCGCAACCCAGGCGGAGGAGCGCCTGGCGGCAGCACTTACCGCCTCAGGCACGTGGGACGATCGATCGGCACCGTTAGGCGATCAATGGACCGACGAATTCGCCGAGCTGGTCGCCGGCGCCGCCCAGCCGCTCGACGACGTGCGCGGGACCGCCGCCTACCGACGCCACGGCTGCCGCGTGCTCGCCCGGCGGGCGATCGGCTGGGCGCTGAACGAAAGGAGATTGCCTACGTGGTTGTAAGAATGCGCGTCAACGGCGACTGGCGGGAGGCCGACGTTTGGCCGGGAACGAGCCTGCTGGTTTTCCTTCGCGACGCGCTCGGCCTCTACGGCTCGAAGAACGCGTGCGAGCAGGGTGAGTGCGGATCGTGTTCCGTCTGGTTCGACGGCACGCTGGTCTGCAGCTGCCTGGTGCTGGCGGCCCAGGCGCACGAGCGCGAGGTGCGGACCATCGAGAGCCTCACCACTGGCGATCGGCTCCATCCGATCCAGGAAGCGTTCGTCGAAGCGGGCGCGGTGCAATGCGGCTTCTGCACCCCGGGATTCGTCGTGGCGGTCGCCGACCTCCTGCAGCAAGACACGAACCCGAGCCCGGCAACCGTGCGCGAGGCGCTCAGCGGCAACCTCTGCCGCTGTACCGGGTACCAGAAGATCGTCGATGCCGTCAACCTGGCCGCCGCCCGCTTGCGAGCCGGCGCGTGATCCTGCTCGACGGCTGTCGCGTCGTCGTCACTATGGACGACGCCGGCACGGAGTTGGAGAGCGGCTCGATCCTGATCGACGGCGGCGTCATCAGCTGGGTCGGCCAGGGGCGCCCCCCGGTTCGCGAGCAGCCGGACGTCATCGACGGTCGCGGCCTGGTCGCGCTACCAGGACTGGTCAACACGCACCACCACCTCTACCAGACGCTCACGCGAGTCCACGCCCAGCAGGGCGGCCTCTTCGACTGGCTTGGCGAGCTCTATCCGATCTGGGCGACAATCGATACCGATTGGGAGCGCACCGCAGCCGAAGTCGGCCTCGCGGAACTCGCGCTCAGCGGCTGCTCGACGACAACGGATCACCATTATGTCTTTCCGTCCGGTGTCATTGGCCTGCTCGAGGCCGAGATCGAAATCGCGGAGCAGCTCGGCGTTCGATTCCATCCTTGCCGTGGATCGATGGACCTGGGGCAATCGAGTGGCGGGCTGCCCC
>JALYYE010000289.1 GCA_030946735.1 Candidatus Dormiibacterota bacterium | reverse complement strand
CGGCGGCGTGAAACCCGCCTACCAGATGCAGAACGCCGAGGGCGACGTGATCGGCTATGAAGGTTTCGTCGCGCCGAACCTGCTCGCCAGCTACGTACACCTGCACTTCGGGCAGAACCCGCTGCTTGTCGACAAGCTCGTCCAGCACTGCCGCGAGTACGCTGCTGTCCGCAGCGGTCCCTAACGCCCGGTTTTAGGCGGGCCGGTTTCGGGCATCACTGAGTCATCCCATGGCAACGCCTCAGTACAAGGACTATTACCAGACGCTCGGCATCACCCGGACCGCGACCGAGAAGGAGATCAAGTCCTCCTACCGCCGGCTGGCCCGCCAGTATCACCCGGACGTCAACAAGGATCCGAAGGCCACAGAACGCTTCAAGTTGATCAACGAGGCCTACGAGGTGCTCAGCGACCCCAAGAAGCGGACCAAGTACGACCAGCTAGGCGCCGATTGGGAACGGATCGAGCGCGAGCAGGGGTTCGCACGCCAGTACCAGTCGCAGCCCAGCCAGGGCGCCGGCCAGGCCGCCGGGTTTGGTGATTTCAGCGACTTCTTCAATACCTATTTCTCGGGTGAGGGCGGTGGGTTTTCCGGGTTTGGGTTCGAGGGCACACGCGGGCCGACCGCCACCCGCGAAAAAGGCGAGGATATCGAGCATCCCATCGAGATCACGCTCGAGGCGGCCGCGCGCGGCGGGGAGCGAACGATTCAGACCGAGGTACCCGAGCCCTGTCCCACCTGCGGCGGCTCCGGGTTTACTGGCGAGCGGCGCAAGGTCGGCAATCGCACCGTCATGGAGAGCGTTACCTGCCCCACCTGCGGCGGCGCCGGGGTTCGGGCGGCGCGCCGGCAGATCCAGGTCAAGATCCCGGCTGGCGTCATCGAAGGCTCTCGCATCCGGGTCAAAGGGGAAGGGCAGCGTGGCGCCGAAGCCGGCGACCTCTACCTGCGCGTGCACCTGGCGCCGCACCCGCGTTTGGCGGCCAAGGGCCGGGACCTCTATACGCCGCTGCCGGTGGTCGACGACCAGGCCGCCCTGGGTGACGAAGTCACCATCCAATCGGTGACCGGAGGCCAACTGCAGCTGCGAATTCCGCCGGCGAGCCAGGCGGGCAAAGTCTTCCGGCTGAAGGGTAAGGGCTTACCGGCCCTCAAGGACGGACTGCCCGGCGACCTCTACGCCACCCTCGAGATTCGCATCCCGGAGCCGATCACACCGGCGCTGCACGACCTCTACGAGGGACTCCGCAAAGCCCGGACCAGCTGAGTCAGCGACGGAAGAAGAAGTTGAGCAACACCGTCAGCAGCAGGCTGAGCAGGATGCAGGTGACGATCGGAAAGTAAAAGTGAACATTGCCACGATCGATGGCAATGTCACCCGGCAATTTGCCGAGGAAGGGAATCCGGAGTCCGAGGCTGAGGACGAGGCCCACCAGGAGGATGAAGCCGCCAACGATGACGAGCAGCTTGCCAATCTCGGGCATGAAATCCATCGTACCTGCCGATGGACGTGGGGACCGAGCGGCCAGGTCGCTAAGGCGTTAGAAGCCGATCCAGCCGATCGCTTGCTCGATCTGGGCCTGCTGCAGGCCGGCGATCGGCACGCCGTCGATCACGGTCAGGGGTACCTGCCGGACCTCGATGTCCAGGTTGCGCAGGTCCTTGCCGTCGAGCTTGCCGTCGGCACAAATGTGTTCCTGGAACGCGACGCCGCGGTCCTCCAGGATCTCCTTGATGCGGCGGCTGCTCTCGCAGTTGGGTCGGGTGTAAACGATGACTTCCATAGGCTATAGCAACGCTATCAACGGACCTGTTATTTGTCCAATCCATTTCTCCGATGCGTACGATCAGGTTCGTTGATATCATGCTGAGACGCTGTCGGTTTGACAGCCCGGGTCCCGGTCCCTAGACTTACCGGGAACTTCGTCCTTTAACCCGGTCCAGCGAGACCGAAAGGAGAATTCGGTGCGAGACACCCTGGCTGCTCCGCTTGCGCGGACGCAGCTCCCCGTCCGACATGTGACCGGGCCACACGCCCTGGACCGTCCCCTGATCGAGCAGCTGCTCGAGCGCGCCGCCGGGTTCGAACACGCCACCGAGACCGCGGCCGGTCGACTGTCGGGGCGGCTGCTGGCTACCATCTTCTATGAGCCGAGCACGAGAACGCGGTTTTCCTTCGAGGCGGCCATGTTCCGGCTCGGCGGGCAAGTGCTGAGCGCCGAGAATGCCACCCGGGCATCGTCGGCAGCCAAGGGGGAATCGCTCGAGGACACCATCCGGGTGATCGCCGGCTATGCAGACGGTATCGTCCTCCGCCATCCGGACGTTGGTGCCGCCGAGCACGCAGCGCGGGTGGCGCCGGTGCCAGTGATCAGCGCCGGCGACGGACCTGGGCACCATCCGACCCAGGCGCTGCTCGACCTTTACACCATCAAGAAGGAGCTCGGCCGGCTCGACCACCTTCGGATTGGCCTGGCCGGCGACTTGCGCAACGGTCGCACCGCCCGTTCGCTGGCGATGCTGCTTTCGCGCTTCCCCGGGAACGAGCTGGTGCTGATCTCGCCGCCGGCGTTGCGCATGGGCGAGGACGTCGTCGCCTCCTTGGAGCAGGCGCAACAGGTGATACGCGAGACCACCGACTTCGCCGGCGCGATCGCAGGCCTCGACGTGCTCTACCAGACGCGCATCCAGGCGGAGCGCTTCGAGTCGACCCAGGAATACGAACGACTGCGCGGCGTCTATGTGGTGACGGCAGAGGTGATGGGCCGCCTGCCGGAGCACGCTATCCTGATGCATCCGCTGCCCCGGCGCGAGGAGATCGACCCGCTCGTCGACACCGACCCGAGGGCGGCGTATTTTCGGCAGGCCGGCAACGGGTTGTGGGTTCGCATGGCCGTGCTCGAGTGGGCGATGGAGCGTTGATGTTGCAGACACCAGCCGCCAAGGCCGTGATCCTGGATGCCGATGGTCTGCGCCGCGCCTGGCGCCGCATCGCCCATGAAGTCATCGAGCGCCAGCCCAACCTGGCACAGCTGAGTCTGCTCGGCATCGTCACGCGCGGCCTGCCGCTGGCTCAGCGGCTGGCGGCCACCCTTGAAGAGCTCGAAGGGATCCGGCTTGCCGTGGTCTCGCTCGACGTGCGTGCCTATCGCGACGACCTGCCTCGCGCGGCCGCCGCGCCCTTGCCCGTCATACCGGCGGCCGCCGTCGACGGCCGCCCCGTGCTGCTCGTCGACGACGTCCTCTTCAACGGGCGGACCGTGCGGGCCGCGATCGACGCCGTGATCGCCGCGGGCCGGCCCACACAGATCCAGCTCGCCGTGCTGGTCGACCGGGGTCACCGCGAGCTGCCGATCCGTCCGGACTACATCGGCAAGAACGTCCCCACCTCGCGACAGGAGTGGGTCGACGTCCATCTGAGCGAAACCGATGGTGAGGACGCGGTTCGCATTCTCGAGCGGCCCGAGCACTGATGCGCCTCCAGAATGTGCGCCTGCTGGGCCCGGGTGGTCTCTCCATGCCGCAGACCGCGGAGGTCAACGCCGAGGGTGCGGAGGACCGCGACGCGACCGGACTCGTCCTCTCGCCCGGCTGGATGGACCTGCATGCGCACCTGCGCGACCCCGGCTTCCCGCATAAGGAGACCTTGCTGTCAGGAGCGACCAGCGCCGCCGTGGGTGGATTTACCCACGTGCTCGCCATGGCGAACACCGACCCAGTGACGGACCGTGCCGAGCGCCTGCAGAGCCTGCTGGCACGCAGCGAGGCGCTCCCGATCCGCATGAGCTTCGTGGGAGCGGTCACCATCGGACTCGAAGGCGGGCAGCTGACCGATGCCGCGGCGCTGAAGGCTGCCGGAGCGGTAGCGCTCTCCGACGATGGACGCCATGCGATGGGCCGCGCCCTGCTCGGCCGTGCCCTGGACGCGGCGGCCGCCGCCGGGTTGCCGGTTCTCGTCCATGCCCAGGCGGAGCAGCTCGGCGACGGCCCGGACGCCGAGGCCGCCGCGGTGACGGACGCGATCGAGGCCTTACGCGAGGTCAAAGGCGCGCGCCTCCATTTTCAGCATGTGAGCACGCGCGCCGCGGTCGATTTGATTCATGCCGCGAAGTCGGAGGGGTTGGCGGTGACGGCCGAAGCCACCCCACATCATCTGGCCTTGAGCGCGCGTGATGTGTGGGCCATGGGCCCGCACGGCAAGGTCAACCCGCCGCTGAGAAGCCCGGACGATCGAGATGCGCTGTGCGAGGCACTGGTCGAAGGCGTGATCGATGCGATCGCGACCGACCACGCCCCACACGAGCTGGCGGCCAAGCAAGCTGGCGCCAATGGGTTTCATGGCTTCGAGACCGCGGTGGGCATCGTCCTCGGGCTTGGCCTCGACGGTCGAACCGTCTACCGAGCCTGTGTGTCGCGGCCGCGAGAGATCGCCGGCCAATCTCTAGAAGACGAATGGATCCTCATCGACCCGGAGGCCGAGTGGAGGGTTGATGCCTCGTCCTTCAGGAGCCGCGGCAAGAACACGCCGTTTCAGGGCCGCCGGTTGCGCGGACGCGTCATCATGACCGTCTGCCGCGGCCAGGTGGTCACGGAGCGAGTGATGCAACATGCCTGAGGCGATGGTCCTCGTCCTGGAGGATGGATTCACCGTATTCGGCGAGCGCGGCGGCCAGGCGACCCAGGCGAGCGGCGAAGTCGTGATCAACACCTGCATGGCCGGGTACCAGGAGGTGCTCTCGGATCCCTCGTACGCGGGGCAGATGGTCGTTATGACCTATCCACTGATCGGCAACTACGGCACGATCGCTGACTTCCAGGAGTCGGGTCGTCCCTGGGCGCGGGCGTTGATCACCCGTCAGCTCAGCCCCTTTCAGCAGCACTGGCGCACCCAGCAGTCACTCGTCGACTGGCTCGATGGCTACGGGGTCCCGATCCTTACCGGGTGCGACACTCGACGGCTCGCGCGCCACCTGCGAGGCACGGGCGCGCAGCGAGCCCTGATCGGGCCGCGGCACGAACTGCCGGCGCTCCGCGAGCGTGTCCACCGTGTCACGCCTCTCGAAGAACAGGACCTGGTCCGCCAGGTCTCGGAAGCATTCACCGACGTTGTCGAGTCCCTCGATCCGGCGCTGGCGGCCGGGCAGATGCGTCAGTGGGCCGGGATGCGGCTCGTCCTTGTCGACTACGGCGTCAAGCGCAACATCCTGCGATCACTGCGTTCGCGCGGCGTGGAGGTCGAGGTCGTGCCGCACGACAGTGACCTCGACACCATCCTCGCCCGGCGTCCTGATGCGGTCGTGCTCTCGAATGGCCCGGGGGACCCTTCGCAGCTGCAGGCTGCCGTGGCCATGACGCGGCAGCTCATCAAGCGCCTGCCGGTGCTCGGTATTTGCCTTGGCCATCAGCTCCTCGGCCAGGCCGCCGGCGCCCGCACCTCACGGCTTCGCTTCGGCCACCATGGCGGCAACCACCCAGTGATGGATCTGCGGACGGGCCGCGTGAGCATGACATCGCAGAACCACGAGTTCGAGGTCGACGCCGAGAGCCTGCCCGCGAGCAGCGGCTTCCGCGTCAGCCATCGCAACCTGCACGATGGCTCGGTCGAGGGCCTGGTTCACGATCACCTGCCGGTCCGCTCGGTGCAGTTTCACCCCGAAGGAGCCCCAGGGCCGCAGGACAACCAGGTGATCTTCGATGAGTTCCTCGACCTGGTTTCGGGCCGGCAGCCGGCGCCCATCACGGTGCGCGAGCCGGTCCGCCGTCCCACGAGCGTCCTGGTAATTGGCTCGGGCCCGATCGTGATCGGTCAGGCGGCCGAGTTCGATTACGCGGGAACCCAGGCGTGCAAGGCGCTCCGCGAAGAGGGCGTGCGCACCATCCTGGTGAACTCGAACCCGGCCACCATCATGACCGACGAGGGTATCGCGGACCGCGTCTACATCGAGCCGCTAACGGTTGAGGCGCTGACCGCGATCATCGAACGCGAGCGACCGGATGGACTGCTGCCGACGCTGGGGGGCCAGACGGGGCTCAACCTGGCGGTCGCCCTCGCCGATGC
>JALYYE010000265.1 GCA_030946735.1 Candidatus Dormiibacterota bacterium | reverse complement strand
CAAAGCCATTCACCACCATGGTGTACCCGTCCTGAGCATTGATGAGGGCTCTACCGCAAACGAAATGGCTTGCCAACTGCTGCTGCTCGCCTACTGGCACAAGTACATCGGCCAGGACGAGCCAATTATCGGTGAGGCGTTGGCGGCAGCCTATCCAAAAGCCGTTGAGCGCGTACGGCGAGGCGCACAGCTGCCCGATCTGCGGTCAGCGGCGGCCGTTCTCTTGGAAGGATTGCTCCATCCCGGGTTCGACCCTGCTCAGGGAGCCGAGTCGGCTCGGAGGTACATCAGTCGCAAGGCCACCATCGCTGTCATGGAGGAGCGGAAGCTCGAAACGCCCGGATTGAGGGAGTGGGAACGCCTCGGATTGACCGAACGGTCTTACTACAAGCTCCTCCGGAGACTGATAACGAAGCGTGGACGGAGATACGACCTTGATGAGGAAGAGCGAGCGCGGATTCGGAAGCACGTTGATATGCAGACGCAGCGCAAGGCGCGCCACGATGCCGCGATGCACCTCCTTCAGGAGCGAGGCTTTTCGTATGCTGCAGCTCGTAAGTGGCTCCAGCGCCATGCCATCGAGGAGGCCGTTCATGCCCACCCTCGAGACCGGCCCCTCCGAGCGGTGGCAAGCTGAGCCAGACCAGCACGCGAGCCTGAAAGGCTGTGACACACAGCTGTCAAAGCGACGGGCTATAGTCGCGCCCATGGCTAACAACAGACCGCCCACTGCTCACAGCCTGCTCACCGCCGCCTACTCTGGCTTCCCGAACGCCACGCCCGCCATCCCGATGACCAAGCTGGTGCCGACGATCCGGCGCAGCCTCTACGACCTCAAGCGCGGCGGTGTCACCGAACACCGCATTGGGGGGAGCTACATGGAGATCGCCCAAGCCCTGGTCGCGAGGAGCGAGCCGTGGCCGATCCAAGCGGACTTCCAGCGCGCGATTGACCTCCTCGAAGCCCAGGGCGAGGTCGACGAGGTGCAGACCGACCGGGGGATCTGCTATTCGCTGACCGGTACCGGCGACCTTGCGGAGGAAGCGGCTCGCGTCCCCTGGTGGCGCGAGCAACTCCGGGCAGCCGCCAAGGATGCCGTGGACATCTTGCGGCAGCGCCTGGTGGCCGGGATCATCGGACTGGTCACCTTCCTCTTGGGCTTAGGTGCGGGCCACTTCCTTCTGCCCAAATAGGCAGTACGCCCAGCCATCACGCCTGAGCGCAAACAGAAAGTGCGCTGCCTTCGGCTATACGGGCAGAAGGTGTTCGACTGCCTGCCTGACAGCGAAAGCGACGGCGGATAGCTGGGTTGCCAAACCTGACCAGTTGACCCAGCCATCGCCTTCAGCTGTGCCTTGACCTGCCAATTCTTCAGAATCCCTGGCGTAGCGTTGGAGCCAGCGGCCGTAACATGTTCACCCCGCAGCCGTTTTGGAGTCATGACAACTGCACTCAAGGCAATCGGCACGCTAGCGGCCGTGCTGGGCATTGCAAGCTGCGGCACCGCGGCACCGTCACAGGGGAACCTGTCTCCCTCAGGCAGCGCGACGCCGGGGGCGATTTCGGCCGCCGCGCTCCCCTCGGATGTCTCGTGCCAGGCAACGTTTGCGCCCAGCCCGCTGCTCGGGCTGGTTGGACGTTCAGCTGGCTCTGGTTCCCCTAGCGCGATCGTGTACGACGTCTATGACCTGCGGGAGGGGATGCCCCCACGCCTACTGTGCAGCCTGTCTGGTGCTTCACGGGCTCACTTCCTCTCGGCGACGGAGATTGCGTATGCCAGGACGATCGGCGGTCCCTCCGCGTCCACCAGCAGCCTCATCAGGCTGGACCTGGTGACCCACCACATTCAGACGGTGGCCAGCGGGCGGCAATCGATCGGCGAGTTCAGCTGGAGCTCTGACAAGTCTGTGGTGGCGTACGGCTGGAGGGACCAGGTCTTCATCAGACACGGGAATAGCGCGCCGATTGCCGTGGCCGTGCCCCAGATGACACACCTCGGCGTCGATTTCGCCGGCTACAACTACCAGGAAGCTCTCCGTGTCTCCAGCGATGGGCGTTACCTTGCGGTGGTGGAAACGGCCTTCGGCCGATTGCAGGTCTTCGATACCGCCACCGGCGCCATGATCTGGGGCGCACCTCCGGGCACGGTCCTCGATATCCGCACGATGGCGATCTGGTCGCACGCCGGGCACCGACTCTATTGGCGGGACAACGCCGGTGTCCATGGCTGGGATCCGCCGACCGCCGTAACCACCCGGGTGCCTGGTCTCATTTGGTACGACCCCTCGCTCTCGCCCGACGGTGGCACCGTCGCCTATACGGTGCGAGATGCTCAGACCTTTGTCCCCCATGTCGAATTGCTAGACCTGCAAACTGGCAGCAGGCAAGTGCTGTCGCGACCGCTTCGCGCGAGTCCAGTCTTCGCAACCTCCAGCACAATCTGGTACAGCGGAGAAACACTTACGCCCAACCAGCTCCCACCCTCCTCACCGACCGGGCAGCTGTTTAGTTACAACCTGGCCACACACCAGGAGACGCGGCTGTCGCTCTCGGCTGAAGCGGGGTTCGAGTTGCAAGCGGGCGCATAAGAAGAAGGCTGTTCTCCAGCCGCACTTGGGACGGCCTCCGCTGCCCAGTGTTTCACGTCGTCGGCAGGTCTGCCGGTCCGATAATTGCCATCTCTCAACTCAGGCACCAGGAGACGACGAAGAAAGTAGTGACGGCTTCGCTTAGGTCACCCACGAGAGTTGCTAACTCTGACCAATTGACCCAGCCATCGCCTTCATCCAGACTTACCGGCGCTGCGAATGGTCTCCAACTCAGCAAGAACGAGAAATAGGACGCCTGCGCCCGCAGCTAGCGTCCCCCAGACTTGGCCCACGGCTCCGGGAGCGTCGGGGAACACGACTGATGCCGCACCGACGACGATTGACGCCGCTCCGGCGCTCCAAGCCGAAATCCTCCAGCCTTTTGTCTTCAAGCAAGCGAGCAGGCCGACCAGCACGATGGCAATGGCGGCAGCCGCCATCTCCGCGAAACGGTCGGCATGGTGAGGCGGGCCGACGAACTGGCGCGCCTGAACAAGCATGTTTATGGCGTAGGCAACAGCCGGGACGGCGCCGACTATGCAGACTGCAGCCAGCGAGGCAGTAGGACCAGCCCCCCGCTTGAAGAATTCTCGGCGGGCTGGGTGGAGAACAACCAGGATCGCCACCGCGGCCAGGAAGAGTAGCGACGCCTGCAGGGGCTCCTGCCGACTACCGATCAGTGCCGTGATAAGGAAGGCAAGAATCCCGAGGACGGCCTGCTGCACCCCAGCGATCCTGCGCGCAGGCGACCGCAGCTGGGCCAGCAACCCTACAGTGATGATGATCCCAGCGAGCGCGCCATGACTGAGCTCGCTGACCGGGGTGGACACCCCGAAGGGTTTTTCGAACCACCCGATCACGAGCACGGTTAGCCCGAAGAAACCGATTCCAAACAGCAGTGACAGGACGGTAGCCCAGAGGAAGAATGCGATGCGACGGACAGAACTGGGTGCGGGGGCTACCGGGGCGCCCACGTGGATCTTCCGCCTCCGTGGGATCGCCCAAGGGAATTCGCGCGACTGCTATCTGCCTTTCGGCACATCGGTATCGGTCGCATCTTGGCGCTCAAGGATAGCCGGAGGAGACGGTTCGCCGACGGTTCGACCCGATGGCAGAGGCTGGCCAACCGAGTTGCCAACTCTGACCAATTGACCCAGCCATCGCCTTCGGCTACCCCACCGAATCTCATTAGGTGTCACGTTCCCATCCGTCGTAATCACCGCCCCGCTGGGCCGCAATCCGCTTGAGGCGATCAATGACTTCGTCGAAGTCGATTGGAGCCGAAACGAGCCCGTGGCTTAGAACCACGAGCCAGTTGTCGTCCGATTTCCGAATCTCGATGGCAGATCCCGGCACCGCTTTGAGCATCTGGCTTGCGGCACTTTTAGCTATTCGCTCAGATCGGAAGTAGACGTAGTGTTCCGTCCTCATGGGCTGCGGCGCGGTCGTTGCCTGGTCCTCCTTTGGAGCAACCTCCAGCGCCTGACAGAAGTGAAATTCAAGAGCTTCGTAGCCCGACACTCCATCTGGGGGCAGTCGGCGAGCATCTTCTAGTGAAACTCGGGAGGCTACGGGATCGGTGTTTGGGGCGTCTTCAACGTAGTCAAGGCGAATGCCAAATGAGGCCCCCTCGTGCCACTGGCCGAAAGATGGCATGGGCCATTGCTCACGAACGAAACGGCCCTTATATGGGATGACTTGCCAAGCTCCATTTATGACGCCCAGGTCGCCGGAAATCGCTATCAAATCCGCGGATTCCGGTTTGAGGACCGCCAATTCTTCGTTCGAAGGCTTTGATGTACGTGCTGGGCCGAAGCCGTAGAGCGCGATCACCTTGCCCTTGGGGCCGATTCGGGCAACTCTGGCAACGGCATGTAAGCCAGACAGTCTCAGGGGTATCCATAGCCAGTCGCCTTCCCGATACGGCAGCCCTCCCTCAGGCATGGCGTTGTCCGTTTTGCCCAAAAATCTAACGGTGCCTCGTGAAGAGGGGCAGCAAAGGATCCAATGCAATCCCAATCATGTCCTCAAGATTAGCCATGAGAGTTGCCAGACCTGACCAATTGACCCAGCCTCGCCTTCAGCCGCGGTCGCCTCAGGCGGTTGCCGCGCTCTGCCATCGAAGCTTGAAGGCCAATGGTGGCTCGTGAAGCCCCAGAACCCGGCGGACCGCGTCGTTCTTGCCAGTACTGCCTAACCCAACGCTTGCGTACTTCAGAGTCGGGTGGCCGACAAGACACGTGAAATCATCAGGCTGCAGATGGCTCATGGCGATGACCCAGAGCTCCTCGAGGTCTGGCGCCCGCATGAGCGGGGAAAGATCGTGGATGCCCTTCATCGTCTCAAGGCACACGCCTCGGAGGTTGGTCAGTCTATCTAGTGGAGGAAGGTGGTCGACGCGCGAGAGGGCTTGTAGGAAGAGATATTCCAGCGTAAGTACCGAGCTAATCGGCGTTAAGTCCGACAGCCCCCTTACCATCCAGAGCTCGAGGTACTGGAGCCGACCGATGCTCGGGAGATGGCTCAGGTTTTGAGTGCCTCCAAGTTTGATCTCCAGGGACAGCAGCTCCTGCAGCTGCGTAAGGATTTCCAGATCCGGAAGCGTGATGGATCGCAATGTCAGATGCTGGAGGCTTTTGAGCTCGGCGATGACATCGATGTCCTTAACCGGTCCTTCAAGGTATAGGCGCCGGAGGCCGGAAAATCTGCGAAGCACTCTCAGCGAGAGCCGGCGGGATAGACGTGCTCCGACTCCCAGGGATTCAACGTCTCGAGAAAGGTAACCGAGGCCCGAGATATCCTCGAGTGTTTCCGCCTCGTCTACCTGGAAGCGCCGAAGCCCCGGAAAGTGCTTGAGAAACTCTAGATTCGGGACATCGCCGTAGGCGCGCAGTTTTACAGTTGGGCGACTCTCCAGCAGTTTCGAGAGCTCACGGCACTCGGCATCGGTAAGTTGATCAGCGAACTGAACGAGCCAACAGTCCTCGTCCAGAGGTGCGAGCATAGCCGCAGTTAGCGGTGAATGGACTGCGCGGATCCCGGGCACTTCGCCCCTGTTCGTCACAGCTGCCTTCGGGTCGAGCATGCCACATCTTGATCAGGCCGGCCCGGTTACGCCTGCCGATCCAGCGGGTCGAAGTTGCTGGGAGCTGCCGTCCAGTACACGGCTCACCCATCCGGCAAAGCAGGTCCCGGGGGTAGCCAGGAGAGTTGCTAACTCTGACCAGTTGGCCCAGCCATCGCCTTCAGCGCCCGCAGGAGTTGAGTCGCACTTTATGATGTAAACTCCGGGGCCCTTTGATGGAGACGTTGCCCCGCTCGCTTGCCGACCGAAATCACCGGCCTAGTCCCCGAGAGGTCCCCGCAGCCATGGCGGACGCATCCACTTCGGGTGCCAGAAGATCACCACGATGCCAATGACCGCACTAACGAAGCCAATTGCGGCGAGCCAATCCGATATGGGATGTTGGTTAAGCGTTGCTGCCAGGCCAACGAGGGTGAAGCCCAGGCCGATTGGCACTTCAGCATAGACGAGCCAAATGAACATCGACAGTCTCTTGGCTGAACTGTGCCGACCACGCCCCCAATAGTCCCGTAGGCCGACAGCCAGCACGATGAGGCCGAAGATTATGCCGATGAGCGCGATTGGCATGAGGGCTCGAGCTTAATGGACCGCGCCAGATTAGTGGAACAGGCATCCGGTGCCCACGCTCCGGCGATTGGTTGCAACGCTGACTAGGTTGCGCTCTGATAGTTGCGTCGCGCTCGAGGAACCGGTTTTTGGGTCTAGTTAGACACGCAGGAGGCGGTCGGCTAACTGTTTGACCGCGAAAGCGAGCTCGGATACCAGAGTTGCCAAACCTGACCAGTTGACCCAGCCATCGCCTTCAACCAGAGCGCCATGAGCGCCTCCTCAAGACCGCCCATCGTTGCATGCTGCGGCCCAGCCGCCACTGAACTGGAAACCGGAGGCCCGGCCTCACGTAGAGTGAGGTGGGTCAGTGGCAGTTCCTGCAACCGTGAATTCCCGTCAGATCTACGTCGATACATGCGCGGCCATCGCGGCACGCTTAGCGGATCAGGGTTTCCGCCACGTCCCGAGCGCACAGCAACTCAAACGCCAGAGGGGAGATTGGCTAGACGTCGTGTACTTCCAGTCGAGCCACAACAACGATCCTCGTGGGCTGGTGGCACTTCGTGCCGGCGTGAATGGACGCAATGGTCGTCTGCTTCGCTGGCGCCGCGAACACGGTGCCCCCCTTCGAATGGACGATTGGGTGAGCGGCACGTATCTCGGCTATCTGAAGCCGGGAGGGACTTATAACGAATGGAACCTGTACGAGACAGGCCAGCGTGAGATGGCGGTGCGCGAGGTTGTGGCCCTCGTGCTCGAGTACGGTCTGCCCTGGTTCGATCTGCTCCGGAACATTGACCGGCTTGCGGAAGCTGTGCCCACAGATCTCCTAAGCGGAAGCGTCGCGAGCCTGGTTGAACTCCTCTTGTGCTATGGGCGCCGGGAGGATACGCAGTCTTTGGTGGCGCGTTGGCGTGGGGAGGCACCGGCAGAGGTTGTCGAACGCCTACAGCAGGCGCTTCGTGAGGAGCGGCATCCCGGTCTTTTTCCGACCGACATTGCCGTCCAACTCGCGGTCGTACTAAAAGCGTACGACCTCGCCTAGGGGCGAGGGTGGGCCAGCAGCGACCTCAGGAGGCGGGTCAAAGGTGAGGCTGGTGAATTGCCGATGGTCGCCACCGAAGTTGCCAACTCTGACCAGTTGACCCAGCCATCACCTTCAGATCCCCGTTCGGAGCATCGGTTCGCAACTGCGTGATGACGTCCTGTCTGACTGCAGTTATGTCTGGCCGGGGGGCGACGTCTCTGTCTTTCGCTCCCACGCAATCGGTTATGGGAGGTAACGAAGCTGAGTTGGGAATCGCTCAGGGAGATGCCCCAGCACAGGCGGGTACCTTGCGCTCCTTTCGCTGAGTCAACAACGGAGCCCAGGCCCGCCAGTCCGGTCTGAGAAAAACTGACAGCCGCAGGGTCAACAATCCATGAGGTTTTCGCGGATTGATTCGCGGCCTCGCCGTCGTTAACGTGGGGTAGCGGGCGGGGGACCGCGATGCGGCTCGTTGATTGAGGGGGCGCAGATGAAGCACGGCTTTGGCGCTAGCGTCGTCGTCGCAAGTCTCGTCGGTTGGGCGCTGCCGGCGACGGCAACCCCAGCCCAAGCGGCGACGGCGGTCTCACCGATCGCAGTCCGTCAGCTCAAGGGTGATGTCTACGAGCTCGACTATCTGCTGCGCACTGGCAGCGGCGTCCACGATTTAGTTGGCGTCCATCGGGTTGTTCGCGAGGAAGACCACCATCCCGTGTCCAGCAGGAAGGCCGTCGTTCTCGTCCATGGCGATGCCTGGAACTTCAACGGCGCGTTTCTTGGCGGCACGCATTCAGCCTATTCACTGCCGGTCTACCTTGCCAGCCGCGGCATCGACGTCTGGGGCATCGACCTCGGCTGGACGCTGGTCCCTGCCGATACGACAGATTTCTCCTTCCTGAAAGGCTGGGGCCTGCAACGCGACATCAACGACGTCGAGAAGGCGATCGGCTTCGCCCGCTCGATCCGGCGGGCAACCGGCAGTCCGGGCAACAACCGCGTCACGCTGCTCGATTGGAGCCGTGGGGGTTGGACCGGTTATGCGCTGCTGAACGAGGAATCGCAGATGCCACGCGGCAAGCGGCAGGTCGGCGCGTACATCCCGGTCGACACGTTCTTCAAAGTCAACGATTCCTCCATCCAGGCCAATATGTGCTCATTTGAGGCCGGCACCAACACCGACGTTGCCAACGGAATCTATGCTTACAGCAACGACTTCTATGTCCAGGTCGGTCGGCTTGCCGAGTCAGATCCGAATGGACCATCCCCTGACACGCTGTTCGGCCCGCCCTACACCAACCTGCAGGCATCCCTGACGCTTGGCGCCGCAACCTTCCAGTTCGGCTCTAGCTACGCTCAGTACTACCACTATGTCGCCGGCACCTTCCCGGGCGGCGATACCACGCAAATCCCAGACCGCCTCACCTACACGGATACCTCGCGCTGGAATGACTTCTTGGCCTCCGCCTCACCCTTTGAAAGCAGCCAGCTGATCGCCGATACCCTGGGGATCTCTTGCGGCGACACTCACACCAACTTTGATAATCACCTCGCCGACATTCGAGTTCCAGTTTTTTACATCGGTGCCGGGGGCGGCTTCGGACGAGGCGGCCTCTATACGCTGAGCCTGCTCGGCAGCGAGAATGTCACCAGTAAGATCGTCAGCTTCGTTCCGGCCAATCAGGCAGCCGTCGATTTCGCTCACGTCGACCTGTGGAATGCACGACGGGCTGACTCACTCGTCTGGAAGCCGATCTACCACTGGGTGACTGAACTCGGCCCTCAAGGCGACCTGAGCGACTGAGCAATCGCGAGCTCGCTCGCCAGCGGCGCGCTTGCAAGGTGCGAAGATCTAGCATGCCGAGATGGCTGATCACGACGTAGAGATCGTCACCGTGGCTGGCTGCCCGACGGCGGTGTCGCGCGGGGTGGCGAAGAGTTGGGAGGAGTTTGCTTCGCGATGGAAGCCGATGCTGGACGGCGTGTGGGCATTCCTTGGCCAAAACGACTTGCGCACCGACGGCCACAACATCATGGTCTACCGAAATGATGTGCCCCACCTGGAGTTCGAAGTGGGAGTCCAGGTGGCACAGACCTTCGAGCCCGCTGGAGCAGTCGTGCCGTCCAGCCTGCCGCGAGGGCGGGCTGCTCAGACCATTCACAGAGGCAACTACGCCGGCCTGGGAGAGGCGCACGACGCCATCGCCCGCTGGTGCCGGGCCAACGGCCATACCCCCAGCGGGACCCGCTGTGAGGTGTACGGCGACTGGGACGTGGACCCCGCGAATGTGCAGACCGCCGTCTACTGGCTGCTGGTGGGCTGATCCAGCTGGGCCAGCGTGGAGGCAGCTGGTCGGAAGATGTTGGCGAACTCCCCTACAGCCTCGCGACTTAAGTCGGCAAAGAAGTTGCCAGACCTGACCAGTTGACCCGGCCATCGCCTTCAGCAAGACCTTGCACCTTCTCCCACTCGTGAACAGGAACGTGCAACGCCACGGTTAGGCATCGCCGCGGAAGTGGTCGCAAACCCCGGCCAATCGGCCTAGCCTCGCCTTCGTCAGGAAGCGGGGCGCGTGCGCAGCGCCGTGACGAGGGTCACCGTGTCGACGAAGACCGCGGCCAGAAAGGTGAACTGGTAGAGCGTCA
>JALYYE010000254.1 GCA_030946735.1 Candidatus Dormiibacterota bacterium | reverse complement strand
ACCGCGGATGGATCCACCTGGAAAGCCGTCATGAAGGAATCGATGTCGGAGGGCCAGATCCTACCCGGGGTGCCGGCCGGTCCCGATACGTATCCACCAAGCTTCAGCGTCGTCGACGCTCAAGACGCTGTCTTCATCGGTGACGGGCCGGCTACCAATGTTGCCCAATGCGTGGTCGCCAGCAACGGCGGCGCGACCCTGCGCCGCACGGGCCGCATCGACAACGCGCCCGAAACGTTTGCCGCAGCCTTCGTCAGCGTCACGGCTGGGTGGGTGTTGACCCGAAACGCCGGCGGCGATTACGTGATCGATGCGACAGCCGACGGCGGGTACCACTGGTCACAGCAGCTCGCCGTCCCACCAACATCCGCCGGCTAGCCGATCAACGTAAAATCCAGCACGCGGGGCGTAGCGTAGCCTGGCTAACGCGCATGCTTTGGGAGCATGAGATCCCGGGTTCGAATCCCGGCGCCCCGACCACACTTCAAGAAGGACGGCACAATGCTCCCGGTTCTCGTCATCATCGCGGTCATCAGCGTGCTGGCGGTGCTGGCCTTCCGCTGGTTCGAGCGCTATCGGTACAGCGATGCCTGGCGGACCAGCGAGTTCCGCGGGGCGGCCTTTGGTTTCTTGATGTGGTTCGGCGGCATCTTCGGACACCGCGTTCCGCCACCGCCACAGGCAAAGATGGAATTAACGACCCGGGCCGGCGAGCCCGAGACGCCCAGCTCAGGTGGCCCGACGCTCCCGGATAAGGCTTCGGACGATAAACAGTAGATTGGCCGGACGTTCCGCCAGCCGCCGCATCAGGTAGGGATACCACTCGGTCCCGTACGGCACATAGATCCGGACGCGGTAGCCTTCTCGCAGCAGGCGCTCTTGCAGATCGCGCCGAATGCCGTAAAGCATCTGGAACTCGAAGCGATCCGCCGCAATCTCACCCTCGCGTGCGAACCGTTTGGTGGCCTCGATCAAGCGGTCGTCGTGCGTGGCGATCGCCGGATAGACGCCCCGCATAAGCAACTCCTGCATCCCTGCCTCGAATTTCGCATCGACATCGCCCTTCTTCGCGAAGGCGACGTCCGGCGGCTCGTCGTAGGCGCCCTTGACCAGCCGCACCCGCACCTTAGCCGCATTCGCGCGTGAAACGTCGTCGGCGGTGCGATAGAGGTAGCTCTGCAGGACAACGCCGCAATTGGTAAAGCGCTCGTGCAGCGCCAGCACGAGGTCGAGCGTGCGCTGCGTGTAGGCCGAGCCTTCCATGTCGATGCGCACGAAGTTGTCGAGCTGCTGAGCCCGCTGGAGGATCCGTGTCAGGAGCTCCACGCATAGGTCAGGCGAGATGTCGAGCCCGAGCTGCGTCAGCTTGACCGAGACGTTGGCGTTCAACCGCTCCGACGCAATCCGTTCGAACGCCGCGAGGTAATCGTCGGTGGCGGCGCGGGCCGCCTTCTCTTCGCTGACGTTCTCACCGAGGTGATCGAGGCTCGCCGACCAGCCGCGCCGGTTGACCTCGGTGACCACGCGGACGGCGTCGTCCAGATGGTCCCCCGCAACGAAGCGGTAGGCGAGCGATGCCGTGAGTCGCTGGCGCGTCACGAACCGCTGCAAGCCGCGCCGATGGGATAGATAGAGAAATGCGGCCCTCAGCATGTCAACGAGTTCCCGATCACGACAGCGCCGCGTCGAAAGCGCCGTGGACCTCCAGCGCGTTCAGCGCCCGAGCGCGATGGCTCAGCAGGTTCTTCTCCTCGGTCGACAGCTCCGCCAGCCGGCGACCATCGGGCAGCTGGAAGATCGGGTCGAAGCCAAAGCCGTGCGTGCCGCGCGGCTCTGCCGCGATCGTGCCGGCCAAAACTCCCTCGCCCGTAAAGACCCTGCCGTCGGGCAAGGCCAGCACGGCCGCGCTGCGAAAGAACGCGGACGGCGCGCTGGTCGCCGCATCGCCCAGGGCCTTCAACAACGCGGCGACCAGAGCGCGACCATCGCCCTTGTGGTCGGCGCCGGCGAAATACGCCGAATCGATGCCAGGCCGTCCCTCGAGCAGCGGCACCTCGAGCCCGGAGTCGTCCGCCAGCGTGGCCAACCCGCTCAGGCGCCGACCCGCCTCGGCCTTCTTGCGGGCGTTTTCCAGGTAGCTCGCGCCGTCTTCCACGACGTGGAAAGTGATGCCGAGGTCGGTCGGGGTGACCAGCTCCATCGGCAGTTCGGCGAGGATCGCGCGGAGTTCGGTGAGCTTGCCCTTGTTCGTCGTAGCGAGCAGCAGCCGGTTCAGCGCAGCTTCAGCGCCTTCTTCTGAGCCTCGACCAGCTCGGCTGCGCCCTTGGCCGCAAGCTTGAGCATCTGCTCCATCTCTTCTGGTTTGAACGGCTCCTGCTCAGCCGTGCCCTGGATCTCGATGAAGCGGCCATCCTCGGCGAGGACGCAGTTCATGTCGGTCTGGGCGGCGAAGTCTTCGAGGTAATTTAGGTCCAGACGCGGCTGCCCTTGCACGATCCCGACGCTCACCGCGGAAACGAAATGCCGGATAGGAATGACGCGCAGCAGGTTGCGCTCGACCGCCTTCTGCAGCGCGAGATGGAGGGCAACGAACCCACCGGTGATCGACGCGGTGCGCGTGCCACCATCGGCCTGGAGCACGTCACAGTCCACCATGATCGTGCGCTCGCCCATCAGCGGCATGTCGATGGCGGCTCGCAGCGCGCGGCCGATCAGCCGCTGAATTTCCTGCGTGCGTCCGTCGACCCGTCCAGTCCGCGATTCGCGCGCGGTTCGCGTCTGCGTCGCCCGCGGCAGCATCGAGTACTCGGCCGTGACCCAACCCTCCCCGGTCCCCTTCTTGTGCGGCGGCGGCTTGTCGTCCCAGCTGGCGGTGCAGAGCACCCGCGTGTCGCCCATGTTGATCAGCGCCGAGCCTTCGGCATAAAGGTTGACGGCGGTCTCGATCTTCACCGGCCGGAGCTGGTCGACCCTCCGGCCATCAGGTCGCGTCTGGGCCAATGGGTCCTATCTTCGCAGAGCGCGGATGACGAGGATGCTGATCTCGAAAAGAATGATGAGTGGGAAGGTGAGCAGCAACGGCGTAAAAGGATCAACGCCGGGAGTCACCATGTTCGCCCCCACGAAGATGCCGATCCAGAACTTCAGCCGGTTGCGTTTGAGGAATTCGGTGCTCACAATCCCGGCGAGGCCGAGCATCGTCATCGCGAGTGGCAGCTCGAAGGTGACACCGAAGATGGCGATAAGGATCAAGACGAAGTTGATGTACTTGTCGGCAAAGGGCAGGTATTGGAGCTCAGAACTGCCGATACCGGTCAGGAACCTCAAGGCGATAGGGAGCGAGAAGAAGGCGAAACCGATGCCCATCGCGAACAGGATGACCGCCGAGCTCACGAAGCCCACGGCGAAGCGCCGCTCGTTGCGACGGAGACCCGGGGCAACGAAGGTCCAGACCTGCCAGATGATGATCGGACTGCTCAGGACGAAGCCGGTGAAGATGCCGATCTTGAAGAAGAGCAAGAAGCCATCGACCGGACCACCGTAAATCAGCCTCTGGTTGCCGATCACTTTGTGCACAGGTCCCAGCAGGATGCCCAACACCGGCTGGGAGACCGCGAAGCCGATCACGGTGGCGACCGCCCACGCGATCAGCGAGATGATCAGGACGCGTCGGAGCTCCTCGAGGTGCTCGATGACCGTCATCCGCCGCTCCTCTTCCACTGGAACGATGCTGGGCTTGGCCATGGCTGCCCTATCGGCGCCGGATCGGAATTAGGCCTTGGTGTCGGTCGGCGACTTCAGGTCGGTGACCGGCTTGACGTCGGGAGCCGTACCGGTCGTGGCCTTCGGCTCGGTGGTCGAGTCTGGCGTCGCACTCTTCTTGAACTCGTCCTGGATGTCGCTCGAGGTTTTGCGGAATTCCCGCATCGCCTTTCCGATGGCCCCGCCAACCTCGG
Source organism: Candidatus Dormiibacterota bacterium (assembly GCA_030946735.1). GTDB lineage: Bacteria > Chloroflexota > Dormibacteria > CF-121 > CF-121 > CF-13. The sequence continues at coordinate 1,037 of JALYYE010000254.1, read as the reverse complement.
GGAGCTTCCCCGGCCCGTAGACGATCAGCACGATAACCAGGATCAGGACGAGGATGTACCAGTGACCGAAAAGACCAGGCATTCTTAGGCTCCCTTTGCGGCCCCATTATACGCGCGACTTGTAACGGTCTCCTGAGAGGCCACTGAGCCCTAGCTGGTCTCTTCTTGGACCGTAACGGCGGTCATGGTATCGCCCTGGGCGACCTTGAGGACGACGTCCATCCCGCTCTGGACATAGCCGAACAGGTTGTAGCTCTTGGCGAGCTTTTTCGTGTCGTCGACGGTGCAGATGAAGAACTGACTGCCGTTGGTGTTCGGCCCGGAGTTCGCCATCGCCACCGCGCCGGGCGTGTACTCGCTCAGGACGGGCTCGTCGTTGAACTTGTAACCGGGGCCGCCGCTCCCAGTGCCTTGCGGGTCTCCTCCCTGGATCACGAAATCCGCGACCACGCGGTGAAACTTCAGGCCATCGTAATACTGATTGCGGGTCAAGAAGACGAAATTATTGACCGTATTGGGAGCCAGCTTGGGGTCGAGGCAGAGCGTGATCGTCCCCTTGTTGGTCTTCATCGTGACCAGGTAGTGGTGGGCCGTGTTGATCGCCATGGCGGGCGCCGCGCTATAGGTGTGCTTGCCGGCGTTGCCGCCGACCGGCGTCAGCGGGGGGCTGAAGTTGAGCGAGCCGCAGGCGGCCGCGGAGGCAGTCACGCTCGGGCTCGCGCTCGGAGTTGGCGTTGCTGCGGCGCCCGGGCCGCCACCGGCATTTCGTCCCACATAGACAGAGAACGCAATCATAGCGACCGCAAGGATGGCGAGCGTCGCCAGCAGTTGAGGGACCCGGCGGGGAACCTGCTTCATCCCATCTCGTCCCAGCAGGGAATGTCGACCGCAGCCTGCTTCGCGTGGTACGTCAGGATCATCTGGGCGCCGGCGCGCCGGATCCCAAGGAGGATCTCCCGCAGCACCCGGCGTTCGTCGATCCAGCCGTTGGCGGCGGCCGCCTTGACCATGCTGTATTCGCCGCTGACGTTGTAGGC
>JALYYE010000013.1 GCA_030946735.1 Candidatus Dormiibacterota bacterium | reverse complement strand
AGGCATTGGATCGCGAGGTCGAGCTGCTGGCCGCCACGGTGGGGGCGGGAGAGACCGAGGTCACCGACCGCTCCTCGATGCTGGCGGCCTGGCGGACGTTCTTCGAGATTGCGTCGCGCCGGGCGCCACTTGTCCTCGTCTTCGAGGACCTGCACTGGTCGAGCGACAGCCTGCTGGATCTCTTCGAGTTCGTGATGCAGCCGCGGGGCGATCTGCCGCTGCTGATGATCGCGCTAACCCGTCCCGAGCTGCTCGACAGGCGTCCGGGCTGGGGCGGCGGCCGCCGCAACTACGTGTCCATCTCGCTTGAGCCGCTCAACGACCGGGACACCGCCCAATTGATCGAGCAGCTGCTCGAGGGGTGCTCACCAGAGCTCGTCGACCGGATCGTGCGCCGGGCCGAGGGGAACCCGTTTTTTGCGGGCGAACTGATCCGCTCGGTCGCCGAGCGAGGCGGGACCGACCAGCTGCCGGACACGGTGCAGGCCACGGTGCTAACGCGGCTGGATCAACTCGCGCCGGATGAGCGCCGCATCATCCAGCTGGGCTCAGTCTTTGGACGTGCCTTCCGACCCCCCGGGCTGCTGGCCCTTGAACCAAACCTCGAGAACGTCAACGACGTCATCGACAGGCTTGTGGACAAGGACCTGCTTCGGCCAACGGGTACTGATGTTTTCGCCTTCCGCCACATCCTGATCCGGGAGGTCGCCTACCAGACCCTGACGCGCGCCGAGCGCGGCCGCCTGCACGCCGGCGCGGCCCAGTGGCTGGCGGCTCTTGCGGGTGACCGCGAGGAATCGATGGCCGAACTGATCGCCTACCACTACCGTGAGGCGGCCGGCATCGCGACCGCGCAGCGTCCGAACGATCCGCAGACCCTGGAGGTTCGGAGGGAGGCGGTCGAGTGGCTGACGCGTGCCACCGAGGTCGCGGCGGCGGCAACGGCGACGCTCGAGGGCTCACGTCACTTGCGCGGTGCGATCGAGTTTGCCGAGCCCAACCGGTTGCCGGATCTCTATGAGCGCCTCGGCGAGATCGCTGAGTCCAGCGATGTGGCGATACCCGCCTATTTGACCGCCCTGCGCCTCTGTCGCGAGCAGGGGCGGCCGCCGGAACAGGAACTCCAGATCACAACCGGCCTGCTCAGCATCTATACGCGATCGCAGGGCTCGGTCGCCGACCGCCTCTCCGTCGAGGCGATGCGGGACTTCCGTCAGGAGGCCGCCAAACTGGCGGCGCGGGTGACGGACGAGCACCTGCTGGCGCGCTACATGGCTGCCGATGCCTTCTATCCGTTTTGGATGCTGGGGAGCAACACCCCGCCCTCGGCTGACGACCTGGCGGACGCCGACGCCAGCGCCAACAAGGCGGCAACCATCGCCCGGCGTCTGGATGATCCGAATCTGGAGAGCATGGCGCTAGACGCCCTCTCGGGGACCGCCCAGATCCGCGGCGACTGGCGGCAAGGCCGGGAGTACGCGCGTCGCCGGCTCACCTTTCAGGATCGCTTGAACATGGTGGAGAAAGTCGACGCCCATAGCATGGTGGCCTGGAGCTCGGCGCTGCTCGGCGACCTGGACGAAGCGGACCGCGTCTCCACCCTGGGCCTGGCGCAGGTCCAACCCGGTCAAGTGCCGGCATGGACCCTGCACATGGTCGTCTGGCGGATCTACGTTCTAACGCTGCTCGGTCGCTGGGACGAGGCGCTCCTCATGAGCGAACGCGCCCGCCAGTTGTGGCTCGAGTCGAGGAAGCCGTCGGCGGGTTATGCCGTCCGTGGGTTCATGGCGGCCATCGACGTGGCCCATGCGCGCCAGGATGATCGCCTCGCCGAGTCGTACCGCGAGATTCTCGACACGATCCTGATGGCGTTTCCGGCCGACAGTCACTTCCGGCGGTGGTTCGGTTACGGGGGCAACGACCTGGGTCCCATCGCGGAGGCTGTGAGCCAGATGGCCCTGGCAGCCACCGGTCTGCCCGAGCGGGCTGAGCGAGGCCTCAACCTCCTGCTCGACGCTGGGGACGCATTGTCAACCGATCGGCTGGGCGAGCTCCTGAAGATGGCGAAAGATGGACACTTTCTTCCGTTGGAGGCGCAGGCACGGCGCGGGCTCGGGGTCGTTGGGCGCGACCCGGACATGCTGACGCGCTCGCTGGCCCTCTGGGAGGAGATGGGCGCACTGCCGTATGCGGCGCGCGTCCGATGTGAACGGGCGCTCCTCACCGGCAATCACGCGGAGTTGGAGAAAGGCCTGGCCGTTCTCGAGCGCCTGGGCGACCGGCTCCAGGTGGGTCGTTACGAGCGGCGTCAGGTAGGCTGACCCGATGCCCCATTCGGACACCGTGGCCGTTCACGCCGGCGAGCCCGGTATCGATCGTAAGGATGCGCCGATCACGCCCGACATCACGGTCGGCTCGGCGAGCGGTTACCCGGACCTGAAAGCCCTCGATACGGCGATGGCCGAACACCGCGGCTACGGCCGTTGGGGGACGGACAATCATCGACAGCTCGAAGCGGCCGTGGCCAGCCTCGAGGGCAACGGACTTACGACGCGGCTCGATGCGGTTGCGGTCGGCTCGGGAATGGCCGCGATCGCGGTCGCGCTCATGAGCGAGATGAATGCGGGAGACCATGTGGTGGCCGCGCACGACTGCTATGGCACGACCCTTACCTTCCTGCGCGACGACCTGCCGCGCTTCGGCATCACCAGCAGCATCGTCGACTTCCAGGACCTGGACGCGGTCAGGCGCGCCGTGACCGAACAGACACGCGTGTTCCTCTGCGAGATGTGCACCAACCCATTGATCCGGGTGCCGCACCTCGAACCGCTGGCCCGGATCGCGCACGATGCGGGTGCTTTATTGGTCGTCGACAACACGGTGCCGACCTCGGCGCTCAGCCAGCCCGTTCGCTGGGGCGCCGACGTCGTGATCTACAGTGCGACGAAGAACCTGAGCGGGCACGCCGACGTGATCGGCGGGGTGATCGTGGGCAAGCCGGCCTGGATCGAGGCAGCACGCGCCTTCGCGCACAC
>JALYYE010000073.1 GCA_030946735.1 Candidatus Dormiibacterota bacterium | reverse complement strand
GCGTCCCAGGTTGCTGGGCACCAGTCAACGTCCAGCTGGTGTCCGCCGCCGCGGCAGCGACAACGGTGACGAGTAACCCGGCGGCCAGCAGGATGGGCGTAAGCAGCGTGCGGCGCGAAAATCTCACGTGGGTGCCCGGGAAAACGGGGTAAGGATAGCAGACCCTCCTCGTTTTTCAGGCCGGTCTTTGGACGCAGCGTCCAACTCAAGGCCAAATCCGCTCGAAGCTCCACTACAATGCTCGACGTGCGACAGCTCTGGCGAGCGCTGCACGGCGTCCCGCAGTTGCTCCTGGTCCAGCCGGAGCAACTTAACTACGACCTGGCCTACGCCCTGGCCCTCTTGCCCCTCATCATTGCCGGGATCGTTTTCTTCACGCAGGACGCACTCCTCCTGTTTGCCATTGCCTTTCTCGCCGGCATCGTCTGCCTGCTCGCCTTGCAACTCGCCCGGCTGACCTTCGGGCTGCCCGCCTGGGTTGGCTTCAAGGCGACGCATCCATTGGTCGCCAGCATTCTGATCGCTTGCTTCTTCTCCCCTCGCACGCCGGCCTGGATCGGCGCGTTGATGGTGATCCTCTTCGTCGCCATCGACACGGTTCTGTGGCCGCAACTGCGGCGAGTCATGATCCATCCGGCCCTGATCGTGTTTGGAGTTCTCTACCTGGTCCAGCTGCCGCTGCACGTGAGCTACGTCAATGCTTTCGACGGCCATCGTCTCGACGATCCGCTCCTCCTCTGGTACAAACTGCAGATCGTCATCGACCCGGTCAAGCTCTACGTCGGGAATCTGCCGGGACCGATCGGGGTGACATCGGCCGCCGCGGTGCTACTCGGCGTCACGTACCTGTGGTACACGCGGAAGATTTCCCTTGGCGTGGTCGTCGGATTCCTCTGCGGAGTCGCCGCGCTCGCGATTGCGATTCGATCAGACCTCGGCTTTCAACTCGCCTCCGGGCCGTCGCTTTTCCTGGCGGGCTACATAGCCGCCGACCGCCGGCGCCTGCTGCTTCCCGAACGATTCACGTTTGCCTTCGGGCTCGCAGCCGGCGTAGCAACCATGATCTTGCGCTGGTACGGTAATGGACAGCAGGCGGCCTGGCAGGCGCTATTGCTGGTCAGCGCAGTGGTCACGCTATTCCTGCTGGTCCAGGACCTGCTTCGACGGCGCACGCGATGGGCAAGCCGGCCCGCGGCGCTGCGTACCCTGGCCGTCGACTCCGCGGAGCTGCCCGACCCGCACCGGCTCTGGGCGCCTGTCCGGACGGAGGTGCGCCAACCGGTGATGGCGACGTCGCCCGTCTCGACCTCCTACAGTCGTGGCGCGAGTGCGAGTCCGGTGCGCTCGTACGACACGCAGAGCGACCCGCAGGACATCGTGCGACAGATGCGCATCGCCGCGACGCGCGGCGGGCTGTTTGCCGGCGGGGCGCAGAACCCGATCATCCTCCTGGCGACACTCCTGATCATCAATCCCCTCGGGCTATGGCTCACCTGGACTGAACGATCTCTCAACCGTCAAACGAGGCTGATGCTGAGCGCGGTGTCGGTGCTGTGGTATTTAGGGGTGGCTGGTTTCGCGTTCGCGCTGACGCACCGCTAGGCCGGACTGGCCGCCCTGCATCCAGATCGTCTGATCGCGGGATGCGCCGACTGAAACAATATCGATGGGAGCATCGCACAGCTCGCTCAGCCGGTCGATGTAGCGGCGTGCAGCCTTGGGCAGCTCCTCGGGCCGGCGGATGCCCGCAATGGACGAACGCCACCCGGGTAGCGTCTCGTAGACGGGCTCGCAGTGCTTGAGGTGGCTGATGTTCGACATCGGGTAGCTCTGGAGCTCGCCCTTGCTGATGTAGCCGGTGCAAATCCGAATTGGGTCGAACTCATCGAGCACGTCCAGCTTGGTCAGGGCAATCGAGCGGATCCCGTTGAGGGCGACGCTGTAGCGGGCCACCACGGCATCGAACCATCCCACGCGGCGGGGCCGCCCGGTCGTCGTGCCATATTCGACGCCGATCTTGCGCATCTGCTCGCCCAGGGCATCGGTGAGCTCGGTCGGCATCGGCCCGTAGCCGACGCGCGTGGTGTAGGCCTTGAACACGCCCATCGTGAGATCGACGGCAGTCGGCGAAATCCCCGAACCCGTGAGCGCGCCGCCGGCCGTCGGCGACGATGACGTTACATAGGGATAAGTTCCGAAGTCGAGGTCCAGCATGCTACCCTGAGCGCCCTCCAGCAAGATCTGCTCGTTGCCCGCGAGCGCCTGATGAACGATCGGAAAGATGTCCTTGATGTAGGGGCCGAGCCGCTCGCCATACGCCGTGTACTCGTCGAGCACCGCCTGCGGGTCGAGCCGCGGCACATGGTAGAGCTCCTGCAGGATCGGATTCTTGATCTTGTTGAGAACGAATCCGAGCTTCTTTTCCAGGAAGCGCGGCTTCAGGAGGTCGCCGGCGCGGAAGCCAATGCGCCGGACCTTGTCAGCATAGGCGGGGCCGATGCCGCGCCAGGTGGTCCCGAGACGATCATCGCCGCGCTGCTCCTCCTCGAGCTTGTCGAGGATCGGATGCCAGGGCATGATCAGGTGGGCGCGATCGGAAATGACCAGCCGGTCGATGCTGATGCCGCGTGACTGCACCTGCTGCATCTCCTCCAGCAGCACCCGCGGGTCGAGCACCACGCCGTTGCCGATCACGCAGGTCGTGGTCGGGTAGAGGATCCCGGAGGGAATGAGGTGGAAGCGGAATTCCTGGCCGGCGCTGACGACGGTATGGCCGGCGTTGTTGCCACCCTGGGAGCGAATGACCATGTCCGCCTTCTCTGAGAGAAGGTCGATGATCTTTCCCTTCCCCTCGTCGCCCCACTGGCCGCCTACGAGGATGGTGACCATGGGCTAGCTCCCGCGTCTTCGGTCGAGATTGGCGAACTTCGTCTGCTCGTCGATGAAGAGCAGCTCGATCTTACCGGTGGGCCCGTTGCGATGCTTGGCGATGATGATCTCGGCAATGTTGCGCCTGTCTTCGGCGACGTTGTCGTTATAGAAACGCTCGCGATAAAT
>JALYYE010000217.1 GCA_030946735.1 Candidatus Dormiibacterota bacterium | reverse complement strand
TGCACCGGCATGAAGAACTTGGGGCGAACCAGGTTCAACATCAGCTTCAGCTCCTCGCGGCTCGCGTGGCCCGAGGCGTGGACGCGATTGCGGGCCGAGTAAAAGACGCGCGCCCCGTGCTTGTAACAGTTGTTGATGGTGCGCGAGACCAGCTCCTCGTTGCCGGGGATCGGCGTGGCCGAGAGAATGACGGTGTCGCCCGACTTGAGCTTCACTTGCGGGTGCTCCTGGGCGGCGATCCGGGTCAGCGCGGAAAGCGGTTCTCCCTGGCTGCCGCTGGAGAGGATGAGGAGCCTTTCGTCCGGCTCTTTATTGATGTCCTGGACCTTGATCAGGATGTCGCCGGGCATCTGGATGTAGCCGAGTTCCTGGGCGATTGTCAGGTTGTTGACCATAGAGCGGCCGATCACGGCCACCTTCCGTTTGTAGCGGGCCGCCGTGTTGAGCGCCTGTTGAATGCGGTAGATGTTGGACGCGAAGGTCGAGATGATGATCCGGCCGGGACACTGGCCGAAGAGCTCCTGGAACGCTTCCCCAATGGTGCGCTCGGATGGAGTAAAGCCGTCGCGTTCGGCGTTCGTGCTGTCGGACATCAGCAGCATCACGCCGTGGTTCCCGAAGTGCGACAAGCGCGCCATGTCGGTCGGCTTGCCGTCGACCGGCGTCTGGTCCATCTTGAAGTCGGCCGAGTGGATCACCATGCCGACGGGCGTCTGGATGGCGAGTGCGGTGGTGTCGGGGATGCTGTGCGCGACGTGGATGAACTCGACTTTGAAAGGACCGAGTTCGACGACGTCGCCCGCCGCGATCTCCCGTAGATCGACCTGCTCCGCCAGCTTGTGCTCGCGAAGCTTGTTCTTGATGAAGCCGAGGGTCAGCCGGCTGCCGTAAATGGGCGCCGAGACCTTGGGCAGAATGTAGGGCAGCGACCCGACATGGTCTTCGTGGCCGTGGGTCAGCAGGAAGGCGAGCACCTTCTCCTTGCGCTCCTGCAAGTAGGTGACGTCCGGAAGCACCAGGTCGACGCCGAGCATCTCTTCCTCGGGAAACATCAAACCGGCGTCGATGACGACGATGTTCTCGTCGTACTCGAGCGCCATCATGTTGCGACCGATCTCGCCAAGACCCCCCAGGGGGATGGCGCGCAACTTGGGCTGCTTAGCCAAAAAGGGTGAGCTGCTCCTCCGGCTTGGGGACCGGCGTAGCAGCGATGGCGGCGACCTGGCGCCGCTCCTCCACCCGGTCGAGGTGGGCCTTGACGGCCGTGAAATCCTGCTCCAGCGGACCCATCAGGAAGCTGTTGTAAAGGGCCGCTGCCGGGTGGTATATGGGGATGTAGCTCACGCCGTCCTTCACGACCACTTTCCCGTGGAGGCGCGAGATCGACTCATAGCCGGGCAACAGGCGCGCCAGGGCGTGCCGTCCGAGCACGAGGACGACCTCGGGCTTGATCAGTCGCAGTTGCTGCTCGAGATAGGGCGAGCAGGCCTCCGCCTCGCTGGGCTGCGGATCCCGGTTTCCGGGCGGCCGGCACTTGAGAATGTTCGTGATGAAGACCTCGCCCCGTGAGAGGCCGATGCCGCGAAGCAACTGGTCGAGCAGCTTGCCGGCCGCGCCGACGAAGGGCTCGCCCTGCAGGTCCTCGTTCTGCCCGGGGGCCTCGCCGACGATCATGATTCGCGAGTCGGCCGGGCCGACACCCGGCACCGCTCGGGTCCGCGAGTGCCCCAGCGGGCAGCGCCGGCAATTGTGGACCGCCGCGCTCAGGCTCGGCAGATCGACGAAGTCCAAACCGGGGCCCATTGTATGCCGGGACCCCGGCCCCGGCATACAGGTTTTGCACAGCCCTGGTTCCTAGCTAGTTGCGGTTGTCGCGTCCACGGCCGCCGGCGCGGTCGAAGTCCCTTCGCGGGCCGCGGTCGCCTCCGCCCGGCCGATACCCACCACCGCCGCCACCACCGCTGCCTTCACGGCGCGGGCCACCTCGATCACGCTCGGTCACGACCCAGTCGCCATTGGTAATCCCCTTGGCTTCCTGGAGCACGGCCTTGCGCGAGAGGTTGACGCGACCCTGGCGATCGACTTCGGTCACCTTGACGTCGATCTCGTCACCGACGTTCACGGCGTCCTCCACCCGCTCCACGCGCTCCTCAGCCAGCTGGCTGATGTGGACCAGGCCATCCTGGTTGGGCATGATCTGGACGAAGGCGCCGAAGGGCATGATGCGCACCACTTTGCCCCGGTAGTTCTTCCCCACCTCGACTTCGCCGGTCAGGTCGCGGATCAGTTGCTCGGCTTTGGCGGCAGACTCGCCGTTGACCGAGCCGATCACGACCCGGCCATCGTCCTCGATGTCGATGCTCGTGACGCCCGAGTCTTCGATGATCTTGCGGATCATCTTGCCTCCGGGGCCGATCACCTCGCGGATCTTGTCGGGATGGATCTGAACCGTGATCATCCGCGGCGCATACTGCGACATCGCCGAGCGCGGCTGGCTCAGCGCCGCATCCATCTTGTCCATGATGAAGAAGCGCCCTTCCTTAGCCTGCTGAATCGCACCGGCCATGGTGTCGATGCTGATCCCCTTGATCTTCATGTCCATCTGCATGGCCGTGACACCCTGGCGGGTGCCCGCTACTTTGAAGTCCATGTCACCCAGGTTATCCTCGACGCCCTGGATATCGCTGAGAACGGCGACCTTGCCGTCACCGGTGATCAAGCCCATCGCGATCCCCGCCACCTGTCCCTTGGTCGGGACGCCGGCGTCCAGCATCGCCAGGCTGGAGCCGCACACACTCGCCATCGAGGTCGAGCCGTTGGACGAGAGGATCTCGGTGACGAGCCGGATCGTGTAGGGGAATTCTTCTTCGGTCGGCACTACTGGTAGCAACGCGCGCTCGGCGAGCGCGCCATGGCCGATCTCACGCCGTCCCGGCGAGCGAAGCGGGCGCGCCTCGCCGACACTGAAGGGCGGGAAGTTGTAGTGGTGCATGAAGCGCTTGAACTCTTCGAGGCCGAGGCCATCGAGCTTCTGCTTGTCCCCGATCGAGCCGAGGGTCACGATACTCAGCGCCTGGGTTTGACCGCGTGTGAACAGCGCCGAGCCGTGGGTGCGGGGGAGGAGGCCAACCGCACACGTGATCTGCCGGATTTCGGTGGTTTTGCGGCCGTCCGGACGCACACCTTCATCCAGGATCTTGCCACGGACCCGCTGCTTGACCTTGGCTTCGAAACTCTTCGACAGATATGGGAGCCGATCCGCGAACTGCGGCCCGAGCTCGGTGATGGTCTCCTTCTTCAGATCGTCGAGCGCCGACTCACGGAGCGCCTTGTTGGGATTGAAGAGCGCCTCGTCGAGCCGTTGCGCCAGGAAGCGGTCGACCGCCTCGTCGACTTCGGGGTCCTTGGGGGTTTCCGCAACAGCGACTTTCGGCTTGCCGAGCTCGCGGGCGAAGGCATTCTGCATCTCGCAGATCCGGACGATCTCACGATGCGCCATGCGCAGCGCCTCGACGATGGTTTCCTCCGGCACTTCCTTGGCCCCGGCCTCCACCATGATGATGGCCTCCCGGGTGCCGGCCACGACGAGGTCGAGCTTGCTATCCGCTAGCCGGTTGATCGGCGGACCGACGACCAGCTGGTCGTCGAGCATCCCGATGCGCACGGCCCCGATCGGGCCCTGGAAAGGGATCGGCGAGATCGACAGCGCCAGCGAGGCGCCGTTGATGGCCATGGTGGCCGGGTCGGCGTCCTGGTCGACCGAGAGCACCGTGGCGACCACCTGGACGTCGTTGCGGAAGTCCTTGGGAAAGAGCGGACGGATCGGCCGGTCGATCAAGCGGCTGTTGAGGATGGCCTGCTCACTGGGACGTCCCTCGCGGCGGATAAATCCGCCTGGGATCTTGCCGGCCGCATAAAGCTTCTCTTCGTAGTCGCAGGTTAGCGGGAAGAAGTCGATCCCTTCCCGCGGGGTTGTGGCCATGACGGCGGTGACGAGCAGCATGGTGTCGCCCATCCGCACGGTGACCGCACCGGATGCTTGCTGGGCAACGTGACCGGTCTCGACCGTCAGCGTCCGCCCACCAATCTCGAGTTGTGTTGTATTCACGATTCCTCCTGGGGCCGCGCAAATTGCGGCACCGAAAAATGGTTGGCAGTCGGCCCAGGCGGTTGCTGTCTTGCGGGTTAGGGGTTGGGGTTCGAAGAAAAGGAACCCTTTCTCCGTGCACCAATCTCTAACCCTGTGCGAGGCGGCCCCGCCCGGGCAAAAGAGTCTATGGCGCTAGGCCGTCACCTCCGGAGCCCGAGCTTGGCGATGACTGCTCGGTACCGCTCGATATCGGTGCGCTGCAGGTAGTTCAGCAGCCGGCGGCGCTTGCCGACCAGCTGGAGCAGTCCGCGCCGCGAGTTGTGGTCGTGGGCGTGCGCCTTGAGGTGGTCGGTGAGGTGATTGATCCGTTCGCTGAAGATCGCGATCTGGACTTCGGACGACCCAGTGTCTTTCTCATTGAGGCGGTTCGCCTCGATGACGCCCGCTTTGATACTCGTTGCCAGTCGGTAGATACCTCCTAAGATCAGAAACGCCTCAAACGCTCGTATCGCACCTTCGGCGCTACTCGCGTGGGCCGGCGGGCCCGGCTCGGTCAGATGTGAGTATACGCGAAGGTCGCCAATCGACAACCTGGAGGGCTCCGGGGACGATCTCGAAGACCGCCGGCGTCGTGCCGGCAAGCTCCCCATCTGCCTCCACCCCGATCGGCTGGTCGCTCTCGATCTCGACGCGGCGAGCTCTGCCGAATTCGACCTGGGCCAGCTGGCCGTGCGTTCCGCGGTACAGCATCGGCAGGCTGCGGATCCCGAGCCAGCGGCCGACATCACCAATCGTCACTACGTCGAACCAGCCGTCGTCCGGCTGGGCCTGGGGGGCGATCCGCATCGCGCCGCCCAGGTAGGCGCCGTTGGCCACGGCAATGGTGCGAACCCGCCGCTGCAGCACCGGGCCATCGTCCAGCCGAAGCCGCACCGACGTATTGCGATGCCGGAGAAGGCTGACGACGGCGGCCCCCAGGAAATTCACGGTTCCTCCGAGTGCCCCCGGCCCACGCGCCGCGCGCCGCACGACCTCGGCACCGATGCCGGCATCGGCGACGTTGATGAAGTAGCGCCGTCCGGTCGAGGTGGAGACCCGGCCCGCGTCGAGCGGGCGCCAGCGGTTGGTGGTCAGCCAAGCGGCAACGTCCTCCGGTCGGCGCGGGCTCGCAATGGTGCGACGAAGGTCGGCGCCGGTGCCCCGCTGCAGGAATCCGACCCGGGGTGGACGAGCGGCCGGCCGCCGCAGCAGGCCGTTGACGACTTCATGCGCCGTGCCATCGCCACCAACCGCGATGACCAGTCGATCGCCGGCCGCGGCGGCAAAGTCCGCGGCGTCGCCTCGGCGTCCGGTCTCGACGACCTCGAAGCTCACGCCGGCGCAGGCGATCGCACACTGACGCCAGAAGCTGCGGGCTCGACCGCTGCCGGCAGCCGGGTTGACGATGATCAGCGGGGCCAGATCCGCCGCTCGCCTTCCTCCGCGCGCGGCAGGGCCGCGTCCAACAGGGCGTCGGGGTCCGATTGGCACTGCGCCGAGGCCAAGTCTCGCCAGGAACTCACGGCTCAATCATGCGCCACGCCGAGGATTCTCCTGGTGTTTTCCACGTCGCGCGCCATCTGGCGCTGCAACGCCTCTACCGTGGCAAAGCGCTTCTCCGCGCGCAGTCGCTGTAGGAACCAAACGGTGATCAGTTTGTCGTACAGGTCGCCGTTGAAGTCAAGAACGAAGGCCTCAACGGTAAGCGTGTTTCCGCCAAAGGTCGGCCGGAAGCCAATGCTAGTCGCGCCCCCATAGTTTTGACCGTCGATGTCGACTCTGGACGCGTAGATGGCGTTGG
>JALYYE010000182.1 GCA_030946735.1 Candidatus Dormiibacterota bacterium | reverse complement strand
ACCTGCGCCTGCGGCGCCGACTGATCGGACAGGGTTAATCAAGACGGTCTTCATCGGCGGGGTTGGCCAGCTCTACCAGGGCGATCTCGATGTCGGACGGGTCATCGTCGAACGGCTCGCGGACGAGCCGCTCGGGCCCGATGTCCTGGTGGAGGACCTCTTCTTCGGCGCCCTCGCCGTCTGTCAGCGCCTGCAGGACCTACACCCGGACGTCCTGATCCTGGTCGGCGCCGCCGTCCGGGGACTGGAGCCCGGACAGGTGGTCCGTCGCGAGATTGCGCCTCTGGAACTTCCCCTGGGCGACTTGCAGCACGCGGTCGGCGAGGCCGCCACCGGCTACGTATCGATCGACCTGGTCCTGGAGGTCGCGACCGCTTTCCACGCCCTTCCGGCTCGCACCATCGTCTTCGAAATCGAGCCGAGAACGACGACCCCCGCCGACACCCTCTCGCCGGAAGGCGACGCGGCCGTGTCGGTGGCGATCGACATGATCAAGCTGGAGCTTCGGGCCCTGGCCCCGACTCCTCGCTGAGTGGCGGCGCTTCTTCCAGCACCCCCAGGTTCTGCGGCCGGACCGCGATGCGCCGGCCATCGGCGGTCTCTAACACCAGGGAACCATCCAGCAGCGCGGACACGGCCTTGCCCTCGATCACCGGTCCTGCCGGCCCCAACGGAACCATGCAGGCGCGAACGCGGCGACCGATCGTTTCGCAGCGCAACAGGTAGTCGGCGAGGACGGCGTCCGTGGTGGCGCGATAGCGCGCCTCGACCGCCTCGAGGATGCGACGAAGGCGTGGGCCGCGCGGCGGAGGGGCTTCGCTCACATGAACGGTCGCGACCGCCCAGGACGTCTGCCTGTCGAGCAGTTCGACGTAGCCTCCGATGCCGGCAGCCCGCTGTCCGCTAATTCGCACCTCGTCCGGCCACTCGATCGTCGCGCCTGGCCCGATGACATCGGCCAGCGCCGACGACACCACGGTGTAGAGCCAGCCTTCCCGAAAGGACGGCCACTGGGGCCGCAGGACGAGCGAAAAACTGAGGCTACGCTCGGGGTCGACGATCCAAGGGATGCCCCCGCGGCCGCGAGGTGATGCCTGGTACCCGGCAATGACGATCGCGCCTTCGGGTGCGCCGGCCCGCGCCCAGGCCAGTGCCTCCGCATCCGTCGAGAGCAGCGCCGGGTACGATCGTACCGGCCGCGCGCCCAGATGTGTGGCGAGAGATTCGACGGTAAGGTCACTCAGGTCCATGACCCGTCCTGTCCCAGCTCGACCGCGATCCGGTTGAAGAGATCCTTGAGCCGCTCCCACTGCGGAACGTGGAAGCGGGCCATGGCGGATGCGAGCCGTTGTTGGAGCAGGGATCGCCGGGCCGGTTCTTCTTCCGCCCACGCCGAAAGAAGGCTTCGAACCACGTCCTCGGCGGCCTGCGGCGTCAATTCCAGCACAGCTCCGAGCCAGGCCTCGGCAAGGTCGTCCTCGCGCGGGCTCGACGCAAGCGCATCGATCAAGGTGGTGAGCTCAGCCTCCCGGGCACTTTGCTCAAGATCGATCCAGCGCGCAAGCTCCTCGCGTACCACGCCGGGCCAGGTCTCCAGCGGCTCGTGATCGAGCACGACGAAAAGCGTCCCGGGTCGGGCCCCCAGTCGGGCCCGCACCTCGCGAGCCTGGGTCAGGACCGGCGTCGATGCCGACGCGACAGCGGAAGCTTGGCCGGCGGCGAGCAGCGCCCGAGGCTGGTCCGCGGCCGCTTCGAAGGCCAGGGCGAGATTCGCCTTGGCCATCGCGTACTCCGCCGGACGAAGGCTTCGCGGGTTGGCGGCTGCGGAAAGGCGGAAGGCCGCGATCGCGTCGAGCGGCTCCTCAGCGGCGAGGTGCGCGAGGCCAAGCACATTGGCGGCCCCCCCGAGGCCCGGCTGGTCTCCCATGTTGCGAGCCATCTCAATGGCCTGCGTTAGCGTGGTGATGGCCGCGACGACGTCACCAGACTGGAGAAGCGCGGCCCCGAGCTCTCGCATCGAGGCCGCCCTGGCCGTCGCGTTGCCGTCCGCAAAGCGCTCGCCGGCGCGCCGGAACGAGGCGATGGCGCCCGCCAGGTCTCCGCCCTCTCGCTGCGCGAGGCCAAGATTGTAGAGGGCGGCGCCTTCTTCCGGACGCAGGCCGGCCG
Organism: Candidatus Dormiibacterota bacterium; assembly: GCA_030946735.1. GTDB lineage: Bacteria > Chloroflexota > Dormibacteria > CF-121 > CF-121 > CF-13. Next base: position 257 of record JALYYE010000182.1, on the reverse strand, counting down.
TGGCGAACAAGGTCCCGGCCGAACGGAAGGCCTCGATGCTTTCGCTGGTGCGACCCTGCATGCGGAGTACGGCACCGAGTGCGTTCATCGTCTTTGCGTACTCGACCGGCATCCGGCCAGAGAAGACCCCGGCGGCGGTTCCCAGCGCCGCCTCGGCCTCCGGCAAGCGGCCTTCGTTGGTCAGGGCCACGCCCAGGTGGAACTGGGCGGTTGCGTGCTGAACCGGGTAGCGTTCGACCGGATAGCGCGCCAGGCGC
>JALYYE010000171.1 GCA_030946735.1 Candidatus Dormiibacterota bacterium | reverse complement strand
CGCCTGCCCTTCGAGGACGGCGCCTTCGACGTCGTGCTGACGTCGCATGTGCTCAAGCACCTCGATGACGAGGCGCTCATGGTCAGTTTCCGCGAGGTCGCCCGGGTGCTGCGGCCGGGAGGCCGATTTCTCCTCTGGGAGTTCGAAAAGAGCCCACGTTCGGCTCTCTTGTTCTGGAGCGCGCGACTGAGCGGCTTGCCGCCGCCCTTTCAGTTGCGCACCAGGGGGGAGTTTTCACGCGCGCTCCGATCGACGGGATTCCACCGCATGGCGCGGGTCGACACCGGTTTCTTTCTACTCCCGCCCGTGCCGCGCCTGGCACTGCTGGCGACTCGATAAGCCGGCTTTCTACTATTGAGTCGATGGCAAAGGCTCTTACCGCCACCATGCGCGCGGTGGCCGTTACTCCGATGCGGCCTGGGAGCGCCCGCCAGGTCGAGCTTCCAGTCCCGACGGCCAGCGGCGGCACGGCGCTGATGCGCGTGCTCGAGGTCGGCATCGATGGGACCGACACAGAGATCAACGCCGGCCTCTACGGCGAGGCGCCGCCCGGGTCCGATTTCCTCGTCATCGGTCACGAAGCCCTGAGCGTGGTGGAGGCGGTGGGGGAGGGCGTCTCGGGATTCTTGCCGGGGGACCTGGTCGTGTCTACGGTTCGCCGTCCGGACGACTGCCCGAATTGCCGGACGGGCGAGAGTGACATGTGCCTCTTCGGCCGATACACCGAGCGCGGGATCAAGGGCGCGCACGGCTACATGGGGGAGTACTACGCCGAGACCCCGGCATTCATGGTCAAGATCCCACCCACCCTGCGACCGTTCGCCGTCTTGCTCGAGCCGCTCAGTATCGTGGAGAAAGCCACCTCGCAGGCCTGGAAGATCCAGGAGCGGATGGTCTGGGAGCCGAAACGGGCCGTCGTCCTGGGCGCCGGACCGATCGGCATCTTGGGCACGATCCTGCTGCGCTTGCGCGGCATCGAGGTGCATGTCTACGCCAAGTCGCCGTCCGACACACTACAGGCTCGCCTCCTTACCAGCCTCGGCGCCAGCTACGAGAGCGTGGCGGATCACCCGGTGACCAGCATCAAGGATGAGCTCGGCCAGGTCGACTTCATCCTCGAAGGAACGGGCAGCAGCGAGGTGGCGTTTGCGGCCATGGCGCAACTGGGGACAAACGGCGTCCTCTGCCTCACCGGCGTGTCGGCGGGCAACCGCCATATCGAGATCCCATCCGACGTTATCAACCTGCAGATGGTCCTTGGCAACCGCCTCGCGTTTGGGTCGGTCAATGCCAACCGCCGCTACTTCGAGATGGGGGTCGCCCATTTCCAGCAGGCCGAGGCGCGATGGCCGGGCATCTTCGATCGACTCATCACGCGACGGGTGCCATTCGACGATTTCATGTCAGCCCTCGACCGCCGTCCAGAAGACATCAAGACCCTGCTGACGATCGCGGCCGCGTAGTCGCACGATGGCGCTGCACCTCGATCAGCAGACCTGTCGCGAACTCGAGCCAGCTGTGCGCCGTGAGTGGTTGGTGACCAATGGGCTCGGCGGTTACGCATCGGGAACGGTGGCGGGGATCAACACCAGACGCTACCACGGCCTCCTCGTCGCCTCCCTCAACCCGCCGGTCCAACGCCTGGTGCTGCTCGCGGCGCTCGAGGAGTGGGTGATCGCGCCGGATGGCGAGCGGTGGGGGCTCTCGGCTCAGGAGTACTGGGACGGGACCGTCTACCCCGATGGCTTCCGGCTGCTGGCGGCAGTCGACGTCGATGGCATGCTACCCAGCTTCCGCTGGGTGGTCGAGGGCCGCACTATCGAAAAGCGCATCTGGATGGAGCACGGCGTCTCGCGGACGGTGTTGACCTACCGCCTGGTGTCCGGCCCACCCCTTTCGCTGGAGCTCCGCCCGCTCTTTGCTCACCGCGACTACCATGCGCAGCGCCACGGGCAGGGCGGCTTCGACATGGCGGAGAGCAGTCACGGCTGGATCATCGACGCCGCCGGGGTTCGCAGCCACTTCGAGGTGCGCCCCTCGCCCGTCGTGCGAAGCCGTCCCGATTGGTACTGGCGCGTCTTCCATCGGGCGGAGCGGGAACGCGGCCTCGATGACGAGGAGGACCTGTTCACGCCCGGAACCGCCGAGGTGCGACTCGACGAAGGTAACGAGGTGGTGGTGCTCGCCGGGACTGACCCCCCTCCGCCCGGATGGGCGGTGACGACCTCCTGGCAAGCGGCGCGACAGCGACAGGACGCCTTGACCGATCCGGCAACCGACCATCCGCTGGCCTCGCACCTGGTCGTTGCCGGTGAACAGTTCCGCGTCGCACGCGGTGGGGTGGGGGAGACAGGGCCCAGCCGGCAACGAACGGTGATCGCCGGCTACCACTGGTTCACCGATTGGGGCCGCGACGCGATGATCAGCCTGCCTGCCCTGGCGATGCGTCCCGGCTCGCTCTATGAGGCACGCGCCGTGCTCGACACCTACATCGGGCATCTCGACCAGGGCCTCATTCCGAACCGATTTCCCGATGGGGGCGAGCCTCCCGCCTACGACACCATCGACGCCACCCTGTGGCTGTTCCAGGCGGTGGCCGCCTACCTACGCGCGAGCGGCGATTGGCGATTCATCGCCGACCGGCTCGATGCCCTGGAAGGGATCATCGATTGGCACGTCGGAGGAACGCGGCACAACATCCGGATGGATCCCCGCGATGGCTTGCTCGCCGGCGGCGAGGGGGGCTACGCGCTCACCTGGATGGATGCGCGCGTCGGGGATTGCGTTGTCACGCCCCGACGTGGGAAGCCGATTGAAATCAATGCGCTCTGGTTCAACGCCTTGCGGCTGACCGCCGACTGGTGCGAGCGGGCGATGCGACCGGGGGGCCGCTACCGCCAGATGGCGGCGCAGGCGCACGACTCGGCGCAGCAGCGGTTCTGGTTCCGCGAGGGTGGCTATTGCTATGACGTCGTCGACGGAACGGAGGGCGACGATGCGAGCCTGCGTCCCAACCAACTGATCGCTCTCGCCCTCGTGTATCCGCTGATCGAGGGCGATCGCGCACGCCTGGCGCTGGACCTGGTCACGTCGAAGCTCCTGACGCCATACGGAGTGCGGACCCTGAGTCCGGACGACCCCCGCTATCGGCCCACCTACCAGGGCGATCAGCACACACGCGATGCCGCCTATCACATGGGGATGGCCTGGCCCTGGCTGATGGGACCGTACCTGGATGCCCAGCTTCGCATCACGGGCGATCGCGCGCTCGCCCGCCGCCTGCTCGAGCCATTTCAGGCGCACCTCCTCGATGCCGGGCTGGGGACGATCAGCGAAATCTTCGAGCCGGAGCCGCCCTACCGACCGGTGGGCTGCATCTCGCAGGCCTGGAGCGTCGCCGAAATCCTGCGCCACGCGCGCGCCCTATCCTGAGACCGCGTGAAGCTCATCGATGTCACCGTCCCCATCCGCGACGCGATGACGGTATATCGGGGCAACCCCGCGGTGCGCATCCGCCCGGTGATGACGCTTTCGACTGATGGCGTCAACGTCAGCGAACTGCGCCTCGGATCGCACACCGGGACGCACGTCGACGCACCAATCCACTTCATCAAGGGCGGCAAGGGGATCGACCGAGTCGACCCCGAACACTTCATTGGCCCGGCGTGGGTCGCGGACCTTCGTGGCGTGAAGGGCGGCATCAGCGCGGACGACCTGGCGAAGGCTCGGATCCCGCGGGCCAGCCGGCGGGTGTTGTTTCGCACCAGCAACTCCCGCTGGTGGCACCCGGTGCGCGCCTTCCGCACGGACTTCGTTTACCTCGCGCCGGACGGTGCGGACTGGCTGGTCGACCGCGGCGTCCAACTGGTCGGCACCGACTACCTGTCGATCGAAGGTTACGGCGTCCCGGGCGCACCGACCCACAAGCGGCTGCTGGGCGCGGGTATCCCCATCCTCGAGGGCCTGGACCTGTTCAATGTGCGTCCCGGACGCTGGCAGATGGCGGCCTTCCCGTTGCGCATCAAGGAGGGAGACGCCGGCCTGACTCGCGCCGTCCTCTGGGCACCTTGAGTCTAGGGTTCGAATCCTAACGGCCCAGGTCATCCCTTAGCCACAGGTGCACGCCGAGGCGGTTGCCCGAATGGGGGCATTCTTACCCGCGATACAGTTCGAGGCCGAACTCCGCGTGCAGCGGCAGCTCGCTCTCCTGCCTCGTATGGAGGTCATAGCTGAAAAGCACGCCTGTCCCCGAAAAACCGCCAGGGCCCGGCGTCGGCTTTTCCTGCCGGTACCAGATGGCGCCTGGAGACGTAAACAGCGGGCCGGCGCGAAGCGAATGCGGCAGGGGCACAACGCTCCCGGTGTCCAGGTCGCGCACCTCAACGTGAGGAGCGAATGTTTGCGGGTCCCGCACTGTATAGGCGATGGAATGCCCATCCGGTGAGAGGGAGGGCTCGTACCAGATCAGCCCGGGAATCAGGGTTATGGCTCCCTGGGATGGATCCCAAGTGTGAACGCCTGCGTTGTCTCGCCAGTAGAGGCGATGGCCACCGCGCGACCAGATCGCCATGGTTCGTATGTCGTAAACGCTGCCGGCTGGTGCTCCCCAAACTAATGTGCCGCTCGCGGTGTCGAAAACCTGCAGGCGGCCGAACTTCGTGCTGACGACGACCAGGTAGCGACCGTCGGCAGAGACCTTGACCGCCTCCTGGTAGTTGTACCCCGCAAAATCGACGCCGAGGTGGCGCATCGGCGGAAGCGACACGGATCGAGGAGCGCCGTCGCCCTGCTTGATCCAGACCTGATCGCCTCT
>JALYYE010000022.1 GCA_030946735.1 Candidatus Dormiibacterota bacterium | reverse complement strand
GCCAGCAAACCCGCGAGCAGGATGAAGTAGAAGATGTTGCGGTTTCGGCCTCTCATGGCCACGTTATCTTAACACCGGGTTTTTAAGAATCCTGTTAGCCAACACGAAGTAGAACGCAGTTCAGCGGGACTCTATTTCAAGGTGTAGCTGGCGGCGTGTCGCGGAGGTAACGCGCTTGCTCTCGGCTACCGTTACGCCGGGGATCCAGACGATTTCTTGGCGGTCGGACACCACCGGCAGGGTGTCACGGAGATGTCGCGGGACACGGGCGTCGACCAGGATGTCCTGGAGGCGCTTGGCCTGCCGGAGCCCAAGCGGCCGCATCCGGTCGCCTGGCCGGCGGGTGGCGACGACCAGCGGCAGCTGGACGAGGTCGGCGTCGAGATGACCGACGTGGTCACGGGCCCGGAAGCCCGTCGGATCGCAGGCGCAGGTCTTGATTGCAAGGCGCGCCGGCTGCGGCTTGGGTGCCGTGCTCGCCGGCTCGCCGTGGCGGAGCGCTTCGACTTCGAGGAAACCGGCATCGGGAACGAGGCGGCGAACGATGCGCCGTTGCAAGGCCGGCGGCAGGTTCGCGAACGCGACGCGGTCGCGCGCGAGGTCGTTGGGCAGGTCCGCGATCGCGTCCTCGAGAAAGCGATCTTCTTCGCTGAGGATGTCCGCGGTGCGCGCCAGCAACTCGCGTGCGGCGGGCTCGAAGGCATCGATCGCCGGGAGGACCTGCTGGCGGAGCCGATTCCGCGTGAATCGCGGGTCCTCGTTGCTCGGATCGCGTCGTGGCATGAGGTGAAGTCGCGTCAGGTAGGCCTCGATCTCTCGGCGCGAGATATCGAGGAGGGGCCGGGCCAGGTCGGCGTCACGCCGTCGCATGGCGCCAAGCCCTCGGGAGCCGCTCCCTCGAAGGAGATGGAGCAGCAGCGTCTCAATCTGGTCATCCTGCGTGTGGCCCATCGCGATCGCGGTGCTATTGGTATCAGCGGCAGTCCGTCGTAGAAACGCGTAGCGGGCGGTACGTGCGGCGCTCTCGGTGTGGGGTGTGTCGTCGGCCGCGCGGGCGGTGTGGAACGCATAGCCCCACGTCGCCGCCATCGCGGCCACGAAGTCGCCGTCCTCGTGGCTGTCGGGGCGCCAGCCGTGGTCGAAATGGGCCACCGTGAGGTGAAGGGGAATGGCGGGAAGGATCTCGCGCAAGATCGAGAGCAAGGCCAGCGAGTCTGGTCCACCCGAGACCGCGACCACGACGCGCTCGCCTGGCTCGAAGATGTGATGGAGGCTGATGGCGATGGCGACCCGGCTGGGGAGCATCATGGAAATGGCGGAGGCAAGGATCGAACTTGCGACATACCGGGTATGGGCCGGTTGCTCTACCACTGAGCTACTCCGCCCAGAGCATCGGTTAGTTTAGCAAGGATGTCGCCATCATTTGCTGAGATTGCGCCTCGCTATGACGCGCTTCGGCCGCTCTCTGCCGGGGATCGCGCGCGGCTGGAAACGATGCTGCGTGAAGCGGCCTTGCAGCCCGGCGACCAGGTGGTCGAGGTCGGGTGTGGCACGGGGCGGTTGACCCTGCCGCTGTCGGCGATGACTCCGGCGCGTGTGACGGGAGTGGACGCCGAGGCGCGCATGCTCGATGTGGCGCGGGGCAAGGACGCTGCCGGCCGAGTCGATTGGGTTCGGGGCAGCGCCTACCGTTTACCGCTGGACGACGGGGCCGCGGCGCTGGTGATGATGGTGATGGTGGTCCACCTGCTGCGCCAACGGGTGCGCGCGTTCACCGAGGCGCGGCGCATCCTGCGACCTGGTGGGCAGCTGAGCCTCTGGACCTTCACGCCCCGGCACGTCGAGGAGTTCTATCTGAATCCCTACTTTCCGAGCATCGCCGTTATCGACCGGCCGCGCTTTCCATCGGTGGCGGTGCTGACCGCCGAGCTACGACGGGCGGGGTTCGACGAGCCGTGGGTCCAGCTGATGGATGAACCCCGGCAACTGGATATCGCCGACGTCGTCGACCGCGTGCGCGGCCGGTATATCTCGACACTGGCGATGCTGCCACCGCTGGAGTACCGGCTCGGTCTGCAGCAGCTCGAGGAGATGCTGGCACAGGACCGCTCGATCAGGTTGACGCAGCGCTCCGAATGGGCGATCGTCACCGCCCGGAAATGAAAAGAGGAGCCCGCGGGCTCCTCTGTTGCTAGCTTGGTTGCGGCGGCGAGATTCGAACTCGCGACCTTCGGGTTATGAGCCCGACGAGCTTCCACTGCTCCACGCCGCGCGCAGCCCCACATCGAGGCGAGACGGTCATTCTAGGCGCGTTCAATCGCCCCCGTCAAGCCGCCGGCCGGCCCTATTTGAAGCGGCCGCCTCGCTTCGCTTCGATATTGCGCTTGATGTCGAGCAGGCGCTCTTCACTGGTCTTTAAAAACTTTGAGAGCTTCTCTTCGAATACCGGGTCGGCACCCTCGGGCAGCTCGCGCTTGCCGCGGCCGCCACGCCGGTAGGAGCGCGGCAGCACGGGGGCCGACATTCCGACCGGACCGTCCGGCACCGCCGCCTGCTTCAACGACAAGTCCATCTTCCCGTTGGTCGTATCCACATTGAGGACCTTGACCTTGACCTTGTCGTTCATCTTCACGTGGTTGTTGACATCGCGAACGTACTCGTTCGCGATCTCAGATATATGAACTAGTCCTGTCCCCGATCCCTCGATCTGTACGAATGCCCCGAAGTTCGTAATCCCGACGACCGTCCCTTCTACTACCGTCCCAGGCGTTACTGCCACCTAACCCGCAGACCCTCCTAATGCCATAAATTCCTCCACCAGTTTTCGATTCTTCCGATTACGCCGCCGCCGTCCTGCTTGCTGGTTGCTTGTCGCGCGCCGGGTACCGCTGCCGGGCTTGCCGACCCAACGGCTGACGGTGTCCCCGAGTCGCTTGGCTTAACGATGACATAAACCTGTTCGCCGGGCCGGGCAAAGCCGGATTTGCGCGCGGCTTCCTCCATGGCGCCGGGCGACCCACCGATGGCGAGCTCCTTCTTGGTCTGCTCGTTTGCGGCAGCGAGCTGCGCATTTCCCTCGCGCAGGGTCTGCACCTCGTGATTCAGTCGCAGGTTGAGCACCAGTTCCGATCCGAACGCCCACACTCCCCATAGAACAATCGCCCCAACGACAAGCCAAATCAGCCGATCGGGCGCGGCAAGGTGGACCTTCGCGCGGGAGGCTTTGGGTTCGGAGGTGCTCAAGACGTGGTCTGGGATCGTTTCAAGATCAAGCCGGCCCGAAAACGGACCGATTATAGGGACGGTACCCCGGGTTGGCAAGGCCGTCAACTCCCGATGGCGTCATCTGTTGCGCTTGGCGGCCTCCCAATACTGGTCGAGTTCCTCGATCGGGAGGTCCTTGAGGTTGCGTCCCTCGGTCTTCGCCTGCTGCTCCATCATCCGAAAGCGCGCCTCGAACCGTCCTGTCGCGGCGCGAAGGGCGTCCTCGGGATTCATGCCGAGCTTGCGGGCCACGTTGACCAGGCTGAACAGCAGGTCGCCAAACTCGGCCTCCCGGGCCTCCACGGTCGGCGCCTCGCGGAGCTCCTCGAGCTCCTCGCCGACCTTGTCGAGGGCGCCGTCGACGTTCGGCCAGTCGAAGCCGACGTTGGCCGCGCGCCGCTGCAGTGACCAGGCCCACTGTAGCGCCGGTAAGGACCGCTGCACCCCGTCGAGCGCCGATTTCCGGCCGTATTCCGCCGCCTTGAGCGCCTCCCAATTCCGAACCACCTCGTCGGAACCAGTGACGACCGTCTCTCCGAAAACGTGTGGATGGCGGCGAACCAGCTTCTCACGGACCGCGTCGGCTACGTCGCCTAGGGTGAAGTCACCGGACTGCGCAGCGATCTCGGATTGCATCAAGACCTGGAGCAGGACGTCGCCCAGCTCTTCGCGGAGCTTGGGCATCGACTGCTCGTCGATCGCCTCCAGGACCTCA
>JALYYE010000142.1 GCA_030946735.1 Candidatus Dormiibacterota bacterium | reverse complement strand
GATGGCATCCCGATCCAGGTGCTCAAGAGCAACACCATTACCCAGATCAAGAATGCCCTCAGCCGTGTTTACCAACTCGACACACCGGATCCAACCGAGTCGGCGCTGCAGGAAACCCTCGAAGGAATCAGTCGAGCAAAGGCGACCAATTCGATGGTCGAGCTCTCGCCGCAAAACGCCTACGTGCGCCGCTTGCAACACCAGTTGGTGGAGCGTCACGAGCTGACCGCACGCAGCACCGGGAAGGAGCCCAACCGGCGGCTGCGTATCTATACCACCGCGGACTGAACTCGCTATAGTTCAGCCCAGCGTGGAAACCGCGGGGAAGCCAGGCGGGTTTTTCATCAGCTTCGAGGGGCCCGAAGGCGGTGGGAAGTCGACGCAGATCCATCGCCTGGCCGCGTCGCTGGCCGAGCAGGGCTATCCGGTCTGGACGACGCGCGAACCGGGGGGCACCAGGTTGGGGGAGATGATTCGTCCCATCCTGCTGGGGCAGCAACAAATCCGGATGGCGCCCTGGTCGGAGGCGCTGCTGTTCACGGCCGCCCGGGCGCAGCATGTCGAGGAGGTGATCCGCCCGCGGCTTGGGCGTGGCGAGTTGGTCCTCTGCGATCGCTACATCGATTCGACGCTCGCCTACCAGGGATATGGGCGTGGGCTCGACCTGGACACGTTGCGGCGGCTACAAATCCAGGCGACCGGTGGTCTCCAACCGGATCTGACGCTCTTGCTCAACCTACCGGTCGAGACCGGCCTCTCCAGGATCCCTCGCCCCGAGCAGGATCGGCTGGATCGCGAGGTCGCGGCGTTTCATCAGCGCGCCCGGGCCGGGTACCAGGAGATGGCGGCGGCTGATCCGGGCCGCTGGCGAGAGGTGGACGCGGCGGCCGATCAGGACCAGGTCGCCCAGCGCATCCTGGGGCTGACCAGCGCGGCGCTTCTCGCGGCCGGGGTCCGCCCGACGGAGCGGCGATCGGCATGAAGCTCCTGATTGCCGTGGTGCACAGTGAAGACGCGTCGGCCACCATGGATGCCCTCAATGACCGTGGCATCTCGGTGACCCGTTTCGCCAGTTCCGGTGGATTCCTGCAGCACAAGAACGTCACGCTGATGACGGGCATCGACGATGACCGCATCGAGGAAGTTCTGGGGCTGATCAAAGAGAACTGCCGGACCCGCAGCGAGTTCATGAATCCGATGCCGCCTCTGGTCGAGCCGGGTGACTTTTTTGTCCCATATCCGGTCGAGGTCCAGGTGGGGGGCGCGACTGTCTTCATCATGAACGTCGACCGCTTCGAAAAGCTCTGATTCCCGGGCTCGGCACCGCGCTCAACACGGGCACGGTACTCGCCGGAGCGGCGATCGGCCTCAGCCTTGGGCGCGTCATCCCCGCCAGTCTCCAGCAGACCATCCGTGCCGCCATCGCTCTCTTCGTGGCCGTGTACGGCATGCAGATGGCATTCAAGACCCATAACCCGCTGATCCTGCTGGTCAGCGTGCTCATCGGTGTCACGATTGGCGAGGTGCTGCGGATCGATGCCGGCGTGCAGGCAATCGGCGCATGGGCGGAACGTCGCATAAGCCGCGGCGGCGAGCCGGGGCGTGTCAGCCTGGCCTTCATCACCACCAGCCTGATCTACTGCGTCGGTCCCCTGACGGTGCTCGGCTCTTTCCTCGATGGCACGCGCGGCGACGTCACCATGCTCGCCGTCAAGTCCACGCTCGACGGCGTCACCTCGATCGTGTTTGCCGCGACGCTCGGGTGGGGTGTCATCCTGTCGGCCGTCAGCGTGCTGGTCGTGCAGGGAAGCCTGACGCTCATCGCCTTCCTGGTTCATGCCGGCCTGTCCGAGCTGGAAACCGCCGAGCTGACGGCTGCCGGTGGCGTCGCCGTGCTGGGGATTGCGGTCGGCCTGCTGGAGCTGCGGCAGATCAAGGTGGCGAACTTCCTGCCGTCCCTTCTGGTGGCGCCGCTGCTGGCCGCGCTGCTGCACGCCGTCGGCGCGCTCTGACGGATAAACTTAGGCGACTCCGATGGCGAGGTCTGAGGCGGGCGGTGGACGGAGCGTCGACTGGTTCGCCGCCGGGCTCGGGCTGGTGCTCGCCGTGGTGATTCAGCTGGTGGGTGGCACGTTGCTCTTCGGCAATCACCGAGGCCAGCTCGTCTCCCAGGGCCTGCTCACATTCGGCGCCCTGCTGGCCGGAGGGTTCCTGGCGGGCGTGATCGGTCCGATCGGTGGCGCCACCTGGAATGGCGTCATCGTGGCCGTCGGCTTCATCGTGGTGGCGGAGCTCGCCGGGGCCATCGGTCCGCTGGGCCCGCTGGGGTCGGCCGGGCTGGACACCCTCGGGCTCGTCATCGACGACGTACTTGTTCTGAGTGGGGGTACTATCGGTGGGCTTACCGCCGGCCTCGTGCGAAGACGCACCGCGCGGTAACGAAAAGGCGGGAGAGGCCGTTCGACCAGCAGCTGACGTCGTCGGGAGCGGAACCGGATCACCGAAAAGGAAGTAAAAGGATGCAGGTGGAAAACGGATCGGTCGAGGCGCTCGGTTCGCGGATCGTGGAAAACGTCGGCCGAGTGCTCGTCGGCAAAGCGGCGGAGATCGAGCTCTGCGTCATTGCGCTGCTGAGCCGCGGCCACATCCTGATCGAAGACGTGCCCGGCGTGGGCAAGACCATGCTGGCCAAGTCGCTCGCCCGGTCGATCAGTTGCGGCTTCGAGCGCCTGCAATTCACCCCGGACCTGCTTCCGTCCGATGTCACGGGCGTCAACATCTACAGCCCGTCGACGCAGCAGTTCGAGTTCCGCCGGGGTCCGATCTTCACGCAAATCCTGCTGGCCGATGAGATCAACCGGGCAACGCCCAAAACGCAGTCGGCACTGCTGGAGGCGATGGAGGAGAAGCAGGTGACGGTCGACGGCACCACCTACCCACTCGCCCTTCCGTTCCTGGTGCTTGCGACGCAGAACCCCGTGGAATTCGCCGGCACCTTCCCTTTGCCGGAGGCTCAGGTCGACCGCTTCCTGATGCGGGTCAACCTCGGCTACCTCGACGTGGCTCACGAGGTCCAGGTCCTCGATCGCTTCCAGCGGTCCTCGCCGATCGACCAGCTCGAGCCGGTGGCCTCAGCCGACGAGCTGCTCGGCGGCCAGAAGGCCGTCCAGGAGATCTACGTCGATGACCAGCTGAAGGAGTACATCGCCCGCGTCACCCATCGCACCCGGTCTCACGCCGACATCGGCCTGGGGGCGAGCTCCCGCGGCTCGCTGGGCCTGTTTCGCTCGGCCCAGGCACGAGCGGCGCTCGAGGGTCGCGACTTCGTCACCCCGGACGACGTCAAGACCCTGGCGCAGCCGGTACTTGCTCACCGACTGATCCTCAAGGCGAATGCCGAGCTGCGCGGCCTGACCCCGGCGAAAGTGTTGACCCAGATCCTGGAGACGGAACCGGTACCGCCGCCGAATGTCGTCTCGCGGTTCGGACGGCGAGTGGCGGCGAGCTAGCCCCGGAATTCAATGCGGCTGCCGCGCCTTCCCCTGGTCACGGCGCTTGCGCTCCTGTTCTTCTTTGCCTACATCACCGGCATCCGGCTGGCCTACAGCCTGCTCTACGCGCTGGTCCTGATCTTCGTCGTCGCGTATTTCTGGAGCCGGCTGGCGGCCGACAACCTCTCGGTGGTGCGCACCAGCCCGGAGGGTCAATACCAGGTGGGAGACCACTTTGAAGAGCATTTCACGATCGAAAATCGGTCGTGGATCCCGATCCCGCTGGTCGAATTGACCGACTTTTCCAATCTCCCGGGCTACGACCCGGGGCGGGTATTCAGCCTGAAGGGCCGGCGTACGCGCCGCTGGACGTCCCGCGGTCAGTTCAAGCAACGCGGCCTTTTTACCTTTGGACCCGTCGAATTGCGCTACGGCGACCCCTTCGGTCTCTTCACCCGGTCGCTCCGGGTCGCGGGCAGCCGCTCCGTGGTGGTTTACCCCGTGGTCCGGCCGGTCGGATCCCTCGACGCGCTGGCACCGAGCACCGCGGGCGACGAGCAGCTCCGCGGGCGCGTCCTCGATATTCCCCCGAACGCGACCACGATCCGGGAGTATGTGCCGACCGATAGCGTGAAGCGCATCCACTGGGCGTCATCTGCTCGGCTGGGCCGCCTGATGAGCCGCAGCTTCGAAACGCGAGAGGGCGGCGATGCCTGGATCGTGCTCGACCTGCAGTCCTCGGTCCATGCCGGGGAGGCCCCGGAATCGACGCTCGAGTACGCCATGAGCATGGCGGCCTCCATCGCCGACGCGGCGCTGCGCCGCGGGGGCGCCATCGGCCTGGTCTGCAACGACAGCCGGCTGAGCGTGATCGAGGCCGCGCGCGGCGAGCAGCAGCAGAAGAAGCTCTTCGAGCACTTCACGCTGGCCCAGGCGGACGGCACCGTGTCGCTGGCGACGTTGCTCAACTCGCAACGGCAGCAGTGGCGCCATCGCGGCGGCCTGATCGTGATCACGCCCTCCGCCGACGAAGGGTGGCTCGAGGCGTTACTCGACCTTGGTGTACGCGGCCAGCGCAGCCTGGTCGTCTACCTCGACCCCCAGGGCTTTGGTGGAAGCCAGCCGTCGCTGGCGCCCGCCGGTCGCTGGCGGCAGGCCGTCAACTGGTGGATCATACGTGGGGCCGGCGAACTGGACCTGGCGAGCGAGGTGCGGGTTGCCGCAGGTTAACGCGGGGACCATCATCCTGCTGGCCGTGGCCCTGTTTGGCGGGGCGTGGGCGGCCGGGCTGCTCCGTCCGCACTACGAGGATGGCCGCCTGAGGCTGCGGGTCTTGCGTGCGGGGCGGGTGCTTGTCACCTTCGATCTCCGCGACACGGGCCTGCTGCTCATCCTGGCGCTGATGATGGGGTGGGCGGTGGCGGCGGCGGTCGAGCGCTCGGCATGGGTGCCCAGCACCGAAGGGCGACTGGTGCCGGCGGTGGCGATCACCACCCTGCTCGGATGGGTTCTCATTGTTGCCGGCGTTTCGCGGCTCGCCTACCTATTGGCGTCGCTTCCAATCGCTCTCGCCGCGCTGCTGCTGCTCACGCCGTCGCCTCTGCTCACCGCCGGGTCCGGTGTCGCCGCGCTACTCAAGTGGGTGCAAACACTTCCCGATCAAAACAGTCTGTTGTTCTTGATTGGCTTGCTGCTCATGTTCGTGCTGACCGGGTTGTGGACCAGCTGGTGGATCTTTCGCCGGCGCAACGGCCTCGTCGCGCTGCTGCCCACAGGCACCATCCTGGCGGTAGAGATCATCAACGATGTCATTCCAGGCCCGGTGTTCTTCACCGTCATCTGGCTGGCGGCGGCGGCCTCGGTGCTCCTGCGGCTCAACTTCGTTGCCCTGAAAGAAGGCTGGCGAACCCGGCGCGTGCCGCACGCGGCCGACACCGGCTGGACCTTTGGCGAGGTCGGCATCGAGGCGACCGTTGCCATTCTCGCGATTGCCTTCCTCATCGTGCCCCCGCTCAGCAGTGTGGACGTCAGCGGCGCGCTCATTCCCGGGGTGGTGCACGCGGACTTCACTCACCCCTTCGGCTTGGGCAGCTCGTCACAATCGGGTGCGCCTGGATCGGTGGGATATAGCGAGCTCGTCAAGCCGGGCTCGCAGCTGACCGCGAAATCCAAGACCGTGATGCTGGTCAGCGGCGATAGCCCAAGTTTCTATCCGTATTGGCGGGGCATCGCGCTGGCCGGCTGGGACGGGATCCAGTGGTACGAGCTCCCCTCCTCCCGGGACGTACCGGTTCGCCAGCAACCCGTGCTGGCTGCGAAGGCCACCCTCCCCCGAGATGACCTGCCGGCCGGGCCGCGCATCCAGGTGCTGCACACCACCTTCAGGGTCGTTCCACCCGACCAAACGCTGAACACCGTCTTCAGCGCCGGCGAGATCATCTCCGTTGACAATCAGCCCGCCAAGGTGCGTGGGATCGTGACCTCCGTTGGGACGCCGCTGAATGGTCCGCAGCCGGCCCTCGTCAATGTCGCCGGAGACAACGCCCCCACCGCCAGCTTCGACACCGTCGACAAGATCGTCTTTGCGAAAAGGCTGCAGGCCCCCTACACCTACACCGTTACCTCAGCGGTCCCCAACGTCGATGTCCAGGACCTCCAGGCCGCCGGTGCTGACTATCCCGCCTGGCTCGCTCCCTACACCAGCCTGTACCAGACCGGCCGGATCGCGCGCGGCACCGGGCGGGACGCCGAGATCGCCGCTCTCGCCCAATCGATCGTTCGCGCCGCCGGGGCAACGACGCCCTACGACCGGGCCAAGGCGATCGAATCGTGGTTCATCGAGAAGCCGGGCGGTGTGGCGCGCTTCACCTACACGTTGAAGCCGGCATCCACGCCGCCAGGGGTGCGACCGCTCGACAACTTTCTCTTCGACTCGAAAAAGGGGTACTGCCAGGACTTCTCCACCGCGATGAACGTCATGCTTCGGACGCTGGGCATCCCCAGCCGTCAAATGAGCGGCTTCAGTGTCGGGGTCCTCGACGATAAGACCCGGCAGCACCTCGTTAACGCCGTGGAAGCGCACAGCTGGGTAGAGGTCTTCTTCCCCGGATATGGCTGGATTCCCTTCGAGCCGACTCCCGACGGGGTCAACGCGCCGATCAATCGCCCGCAGACGCTCGAGCAGCTCAACGCAGCCGCACCCACCAGTACAGACGCCTCGTCTCGCATCCCGCCAAACCTGAAAGAGCCGGCGGGCGTGGCTCCGAGCGGTTCCACCGGGGGATCCTTCCCCGACATCTGGCGCACGGCCCTGATCGTTGCCGGCGCCCTGCTGCTGCTCCTGGCCGTCGCCACGCTACTGGCCCTTCGCTGGCTGCTCACCGCGCGCGACGTGCCCAGGATCTGGCGCCGCCTGCTCTTTCTGGGTGATCGATTGAAGATCACGCGCCATCCGGGTGATACGGCCGAGGAATTCGGGGGGCGGCTGGCGGCGTCGCTGCCACCGCTCGACGATGAGGTCCGCCGGCTGGCGACGCTCTACACTCGCGCCCGTTTCCGCCAGGGGGGATTGCGCGCGGACGAGCTCGCGACGGCCCGCGAGGCGTGGAGCCGCATTCGGGGCAGCTACCCCGGGCTGGTGGCGAGGGCCTGGCGGGATGCCCTACGCCGGGGACGTGTCCTCACAGAGGAAGGCGCAGGGTCAGAAAGTCGCGCGCCATCACGGCGCCCCTGACGGACTCGTCGCTGCTCCGATGGGTGATGATGAAACGCGTCGATGGATGCCGCTGCATCAATCCCTCGACGTCCGTGCGCCCGAGATGCATCGCCCCGCCATCGGCGTCGTGGGTCATTTCCGTAATCACGTGATCGGAAGCGCCCACCAGGGCCTCGAGCTCGGCTGACATCTTGGCGTCGCCGCTGTAACCAAGGCGGACGCCGTCACGCTCCATCGTGAAGCCCAGGCAATCCATCCGGCTGGCATGCTGCATTCGGAACGCCCGGGCGCGGCTCCCCTCGACTTCGAAGGCATCCCCGCCGGAGAGCTCGTTCACCGTCAGCCGCAGCCGCTCCCAGCTCAGACGGCGCATGTCTTCGCCCCAGGCAAAATCGAGGAGTTGCTGCAGATAGGCGGAGGTTCCGGCCGGGCCGAAGATGGTCAGTGGCGGCGACTCCTCGTAATGCAGGACCCGGCCGAGGATCAACCAGGCGATGCCAAACGTATGGTCGGCGTGAAAATGGCTGAGGATCACCGCGCGGGGCTCGTCGAGTGACACGCCGGCCTTTGGCAGATGGACCGTGAGCGGGGCGCCGGCATCCAGAAGGATGGATCGATCGATCAGGATCGCCGCGTTGTAGGCGTGCGGCGAAAAGGCCGCGCCCGTCCCGAGAAACGTCACCTCCACTGAGGTGACGGTAGCAGGTGTCGAGTACAGTGCAAATGATGAGCACCGTGGAGAAAGTGCGGCTCACGCAGTGGTCGCACGGCGCGGGTTGAGCATGCAAGATCGGTCCTGAGGACCTGGCTCAGGTCTTGAGCCACTTGCCGCCACGGCTCGACAATCCCGACGTGCTGGTAGGGCAGGAGACCGGCGACGATGCTGCGGTCTACCGGCTTCGGCCGGACCTTGCCCTCGTGGTCACCACCGACTTCTTCACGCCCATCGTCGATGACGCCTATACCTTCGGCGCGAT
Source organism: Candidatus Dormiibacterota bacterium (assembly GCA_030946735.1). Lineage (GTDB taxonomy): Bacteria > Chloroflexota > Dormibacteria > CF-121 > CF-121 > CF-13. The sequence continues at coordinate 5,129 of JALYYE010000142.1, read as the reverse complement.
CGCCGCGGCCAATGCCCTGAGCGACATCTATGCGATGGGGGCGCAACCGCTGATGGCCGTCAACCTGGTCGCCTTTCCCATCAAGGAGCTGGGGACACAGCTGTTGGCCGACATTCTGCAGGGTGGCCTGGCGAAGGTTCGCGAGGCGGGCATCGACATCCTCGGCGGGCATAGCATCGACGACCATGAGCCGAAATACGGGCTCGCCGTGACCGGCACCGTCCACCCCGACCGGGTGCGGCGCAATCGCGGCGGCCGGCCGGGAGACCGGCTGGTGCTCACCAAGCCACTCGGCAGCGGCGTCATCTCGACCGCCATCAAGCACCAGGTAGCGCCGCCGGCCTCCGCCGCGGCGGCCATCGAGGGAATGCTGCGCCTGAACCGCGACGCAGCCGAGGCTATGGCGACGGTGGAGGTTCATGCCGCCACCGACGTCACCGGGTTCGGCCTGCTGGGACATCTTCACTATCTGGCGCGCGCCTCGGGCCTCGCCGCGCGCGTCGATTCCGCGTCGGTCCCGTTCCTCCCGGGAGCGCAGATGCTGGCGGACGCCGGCGAGGTACCGGGCGGCACCCGATCGAACCAGCACTTCCTGGAGACCCGCGTCCGCTGGCCGGCGAACCTTCCGGCCGGCCGCCAGGTCCTGCTCTGCGATGCCCAGACCTCCGGCGGGCTGCTGGTGGCCATCCCGAAGGAGGCGGTTGCGCCCCTCCTGGCGGCGCTGGAAGCCAGGCGCGTGACCGGTTCCGTGGTCGGCGAGCTGACCGAGGGTGAGGCCGGCTCGATCGTCGTCGCCTGATCGACGCACGCCGCCACAACGGCGTCGCGCCAATATGCCGGCCGCCCCGTCCCGCGTATTAGAGGGTAGCCATGGGTGAACTCGGGCTAGGTTGGCGGGCGCGTGTCGAAGTGGGCACCGCCCATAATGGCACCCAATGCGCGCACTGGGAAAGGCGGCGTCCGACGACGATCGTCCCCTCATCGAGCGGGTGCGGAGAGGGGACCAGGACGCCGTCAGAACCCTCTATGAGCGCTACTTCGACCGCATCTACAACTATGTCTATGCCCGGCTCGGTCGTGCCGAGGACGCGGAGGATCTGGCCATCGACACGATGACCCGGAGCCTGACCCGCCTCGACCTCTTCCACGACCAGGGTGTCGCCTTCTCCTCATGGGTCTATCGCATCGCGCACAACGCCACCATCGATCACTACCGCCGGCAGGGGAAGGTGGCGCTCGTTTCGCTCGATCATGCTCCGGCCCTTGCGTCGGCCGACCCGTCCGAGTTGGCCGTCGAGCAACTGTCGAACGAGGACCTGCACATCGCCATCCGGAACCTGACGGACGAGCAGCAACAGGTGTTGATCCTGAGGTTCTTCCAGGACCTGACCGCGGCGCAGGTGGCCGCGATCATGGGCAAGACGGTGGGCGCAGTGCAGGCACTGCAACATCGCGCCCTGGGCTCGCTGGAGCGTGCGCTGCAAGGGAGGGCGGTCAGTTGACGCCTGAGGTGCAGCGGCTGGAGCGGCTGGCGGAGCGGCTGCGCGCCGTCGAACCCTACGTTCCCCCGCCCGGCGCCAAGATTCGGGGCTGGAACCTTGTGCTGGCCGCCGTCGAGCAGTCGGCTACGGCGCGATCACGCAGCCACCCGCTGGGGCGCCTCGTCATTGGCGCGGCCGCCGCCGTTGTGCTGCTGGTGGCGGGGGCGCTGGCGGCATCCGCCGACAGCCTTCCCGATTCGACGCTCTACCCATTGAAAGGCGTGCTCGAGAATGCGCGCGGGGCGCTGACCTTCGGTACCGCCGACAAGCTCACCTACCATCTCGACCTTGCCCGCACGCGACTCACCGAAGCCGAGACGATGATCGCGCGCCATCGGGTTGACCTCGCTGGCACCTCGCTCCAAGCCCTCGACGATCAGCTCAAGAGCGCCGCCCTGCTGGTGCAGACGGTACGACAAGTCGATCCCACCGTGGCCGTGCGCTTGCAAGACCGCTTGCGCCAGGCGGTGGCCACCGACGACCGGCAGCTGGCAGACCTGCAGGGTCAAGTGCAGACCCCGGCCGCCGCCGGCGCGATCATGCAGGCCCGCGCGCACGCGGCGGACGCGCTCAAGCTGGCGGAAGCGCCGGTCGCATCGCCCACCTCGAGCCCCAGCCCGGGGGCAAGTCCGTCGCCCTCGCCGTCACCCAGTCTCACGTCGCCCACCGCCACGCCGTAACTCGACCTGCACCGGTCACCGAGCGTGTCCGCGCGAGCTCGCCCAAGATGGATTGCCGGCGCAATCGCCCTTCTGGTAATCGCTGCTGACCAGGCCAGCAAGGCGTGGGCTCAGGGATGGCTGCGCCCGGACCACCAGACCACTGTCGTTCCGGGCTGGCTCTGGTTCCGATTGACGAGCAACTCAGGCGCCAGCCTTGGCCTGCTTCGCGGTCAAAACTTGCTCTTTGCCGCGGCGTCGACGCTCGTCGTGGTTGCGGTTGCGGTCATCGTGCTCCGCGCCGCACCGGGCGTGCTTGCGGCGGCGGCGCTGGGCGCGGTGGCCGGCGGAGCTGCCGGCAACCTGATCGACCGTGTGCGCCTGGGCAGCGTCATCGACTTCATCGAGGTCCGTTTCTGGCCGACCGACTTCAACCTGGCGGATGCCGCCATTCGGCTGGGTGTCCTCCTATTTATCTTGACCCTGTTACTGGACCGGCGCCGGCGCTCGCGTTAGGCTGAGAACCGGAGAGCGTGCACTCATGGTGGAACCGCGGCCGGCGCAGGCTCGGGAGGCGGACCCGATCGTGCAGACGAGCCATGTTCGCGAGATGGCGGCCAACCTGCTGCTCGGGCGCGCGCTGCAGATGCTCGAGGCGGCGGGCGGCATGGTGGTTTTCTGGGACGCCGACGGCCGATGGAACAGGGACAGTTTTGGCCTGCCCGGACGGCCGGACCGACTCGAGGAGTTGGCGCCGGTGCTCGAGGCGCTACTCGAGTGGACGCTCTATGCGGAGAAACCGGTAGCGATCCATGACCTGCGGCAGAGCCGCTGGTCCCGACACCTGCTGCACGGCGCCGACCCGCCGGCCGGCGCGGCGGCGGCGACACCGATGGCGCAGCGTGGCGCGATCTGGGGAGCGGTCGCCGTGTACCGGCCGCAGCCGGTCGCCGCCGGAATGGACCTGCTTTCGCAGCTGGCCGAACTGGCCACCGAGCCACTCAGCTCACTGGGCTCCGCCCGGCCCGAAGGCATCAGCTGAGGCCGTTGCGGGCTGCGCGCTCCGTATCATGAGCGCCGATGCGAGCTGACCAATCGGCGCACCGGGTGGCCGCCCTTCGGGGACGCCTGGTGGATCTCGAGTTGGACGGCGTGGTCGTCACCAGCCCAGAGAACATCCGCTATCTTTCCGGGTTCAGTGGCAGTCTCGGATACGTCGTCATCGGCCTTTCCGAGGCGGAAATCCTGGGCGACAGCCGCTACTGGCTCCAGATGGAAACCGAGGCGCCCGGCTTCAGCCTCGTTCGAGCGGGGCCGTCGCATGGCCTCTGGGCGCTGGTCGCGGAGCGGCTCAAGGCGCTGGGGCTGCGGCGGGTCGGTTTCGAGTCCCAGCACCTGACGTTCGATCAGCACCAGCGGCTTTCGGCTGCTCTCCCATCCGACCACACCCTGGTCGCCAGCACGGGCCTGGTCGAAGAGCTCCGCATTGTCAAGTCGGCCGAGGAGGTTGAGCTGCTGCGAGCCGTGGCCTCGATCGCCGGCCGTGCCTTCGATCGGGTCCGCGGCGCCATCCGGCCGGGACTGCGCGAGCGAGACATCGCGTTCCTGCTGGAACAGACCTTCCGGGAGCTGGGGGCCGACGGTCCGGCCTTCGACACGATCGTCGCCGCCGGTGAACGCGGGGCCCTGCCGCATGGCCGCGCCTCCGACCGGGTGCTGGCGCGCGGTGACATGGTGGTGGTCGACTTCGGGGCCAGCGCCGGGGGGTATCACAGCGACACCACCCGCACGATCGTGGTCGGTGAGCCGAGCAACGAGCAAGCGCGCGTCATCGAGGCGGTGCGGCAGGCGCAGCTCGCGTCGATGGCCTTGATGAAACCGGGAGTGGCGGCGGATGCGGTGGACCGCCGGGCCCGCGAGGCCCTCGCCGGCGAGCAGCATGCCTTCGGTCACGGACTGGGCCATGGCATCGGATTGCAAGTGCACGAGCGGCCCTACCTGTCGCCCACCGACCACACGCCGTTGCGGGCCGGCATGGTCATCACCAACGAGCCCGGCATCTACGTCCCGGGCTGGGGCGGCGTTCGCCTCGAGGAAATGGTGCTCATCAGCGAAACCGGCCCGGAGGTGTTGACGTCCGCCTCCTGGGAGATCGGCGTCGGATGACGCCGGCCGAGGCGCTGCGCGAAAAGCTCGCGGTCTCGGTCTTTCCCGACGATCTCTTTGGTGAGAATTGCTACCTGATCCGGAGGCGCGACACCAAAGCCGCCCTCGCGGTCGATCCCGGACTGCAGGCCGACCGGGTGCTGGAGCGGGTGCGCCAGGAAGGGCTGACGGTAGAGCTGATCCTGGTCACCCATGGACACATCGACCACGTCGGGGGTGTGCCCGCCGTGCATCACGAGACCGGTGCCCGGATCGCGATGCACCCCGACGACCTCGCCATCCTCGACTGGGACCAGTTTGGCCAGTTGCCCTTTGTGCCCTCTGGCTTCGCGCCGTTTTCGATTGATACCAGGCTGGCCCACGATACGACCCTTTCGTTCCAGGATGTCACCCTGCGGGTTCTGCACACGCCGGGCCACACTCAAGGATCCGTCTGCTTTCTCTTCGGGCTCGACTGCTTTGCGGGGGACACCCTGTTCCAGCGTGGCATCGGCCGCTCCGACCTGCCGGGCGGTGATATGCAGAAGATCGTCTTCAGCATCCGCAATGTGCTCTACCGCCTGCCGCCGAAGACCGTGGTCTATCCGGGGCACGGCCCATCGACGACCATCGAAGAAGAGATGCTGTTGAATCCCTTTGTTCCCGCGGATCGCTGAATGCGCATCGCCTCGCTCCTCCCCAGCGCCACGGAAATCGTCTGCTCGCTGGGATTGGAACACGACCTGGTCGCCGTGACCCACGAGTGCGACTACCCGGAGTCGGT
>JALYYE010000087.1 GCA_030946735.1 Candidatus Dormiibacterota bacterium | reverse complement strand
GCGGCCGCAGCTCGCGCCCAGCGAGCGCTAACGCGCCCGGCGGTGAAGCCGAAACACCTCTAGGCCAGGATCGCCGTCAGGAAATGGATGATGAGCCAGGCGCTCGTCATCGCCGTCGCGAGATCGGCTTGCGCCGCGCTGGTTTCGACGATGTCGAAGCCGACGATCTGACCCTTGCTTGCGATCGCGGCCAGAAGCTCGCGCAGCTGTCGGTAGGCGATGCCGCCCGGCTCCGGCAGGGTCGTGCCGGGAACCAGCCCGCTATCCAGAACGTCGATGTCGATCGACACGTAGAGCTTCGCCGCCGGCTGCACGAGCCGGTCGACGACCGGACGGGGTCCTTCCTCGAGCAGGGTCCGCGTCGATGCGAAGGCGACCCCGAGTCGCTTCATGTCCTCGTACTGATCGCGATCGACCGAGCGCAAGCCGAGAGCGGTAAAGCGCTTTGTGGTGGGGAGTTCGAACAATCGCCGGAGTTGACTCCCATGCTGGAGCTTGGAGCCGTAAATCGAGTCGGCGAAGTCGGGATGGGCATCGATATGGACGACGTCGACCATCCCGTGAGCCTCGGCCACGCCGCGCCCAACGGGGAAGCTGATCGAGTGGTCTCCTCCAACCGCGACCACCATTGCGCCTCGCTCGGCGATCTTGCGTGCCGCCGCTGTAGTGCGCGCCTGGCTGAGCGGCGTGTCGCCGCCCGCGATAAGCACGTCGCCGCAATCCGCGAGCCGGACTCCTTCGAGGTAGTGGCGCTCGGTCTCGATGTCGAACCAGCCGGCGCTGGTGCCGTCCGGTCGGGATTCTCGGAGCCTTGTGCGAGTCTCGCGAATGAGGCGGGGCCCGGCGAACGCGCCCGATCGGATGAACGGGATGATCACCCCCTGGTCGGTCGGGACGCCAAGGAAGCCGACGCGGGCGTTCAGCTGATCGAGGTCATCGATCGCGGGCGCACCAAAGAAGGTACGCGTCGCGGGCCGCGTCAACGGGCCAATCGGCTGCGGGTCTTGCGAGTCCGTCTGCATCATGGTATAACCGTCCACAATGCGGACGCAACCCTAGCGGTGGTTGCGGCGGCGCGCGATGGCCTTGAGGGAGGAGAAGCTCATGAAACGACCGTTGATGGTCATGCCGTCGGTTCTACTCGCGGTCGCGCTCGCGACCGCGGCCTGCGGCGGCAGCAGTACCTCAACAGGAACGGGCGCCTCTACGAAAGTCTCGGTGACGCCTCCGACGAGCCTGATCAAGTCCGGCACGCTGACCGACTGCGTCGATATCGAGTACTCGCCGATGGAGTTTTTCGCCTCCGCCAGCGTGACCGATCCGAACCAGGCGGTGGGCTTCGATGTCGACGGTGCGCGCGCTGTCGCCAAGGCCTTCGGGCTCCAGCTGCAAATCAAGAACACCGGCTTCGACGCCTTGATCCCGGACCTGACAGCGGGCCGCTGCGACATCGTGTGGACCGCGCTCTTCATCTCGCCCAAGCGGTTGGCCGTCGCCGATGCCGTGCCCTACATGGCGACGGGCCATGTGGTCATGGTTCCCAAGGGCAACCCGAAAAACATCAAGACGCTCGATGACCTCTGTGGCAAGAAGGTCTCGATCCAGACCGGTGGCGTTGTCGAGCAGCGGGTGAATGCGCAGAGTAAGGCCTGCACCGATGCCGGAAAGCCGGCCATCCAGATCGCGGGTTACCCCAAGGTCGCCGACGAGTTCCAGCAGATAGTGGTAGGTCGGGTGGATGCTGTCTGGGAGACAGACACGGCGGTCTCGGATTGGATGCTCAAGTACCCGGGCAAGTACGAGATCGGATACGCGGCGCCGAAGACCGATTCGTACGGAGTCTATTTCCAGAAGAACAAGGCGGACCTGCAGACGGCGCTCTCGGCGGCCCTCAAGGCGCTCAAGGGTGATGGAACGCTGAGCACCATCGCCAAGAAATACCAGATGGATCCGGTGGTACTCGACGTCATCAAGTAGGCGTTAACGGCCAGGGCTGGCCATTCCCGTGAGGCCTTAGCGTGGACTTCAAGCCGTCGGTCTTCTTCGAGGCGCTGACGTCGCCGGCCTTCATCGACGGCGTCAAGGTCACCATTACGCTCACGGTGGTCGCGATGGCCTTCGGCCTCGCCCTTGGTCTTCTCGTTGCCCTCCTTCGCGCCAGCCCGTGGGCGCCACTGCGGGCGGTCGCCTGGGGCTACATCTGGGTGTTCCGCGCCATTCCGGCACTGGTCTGGCTTCTCTTCGTTTGGGATGCGCTGCCACAGCTGCTCCCCGTCCTGAAGGGCGACTGGTTCTCGGCCTTCGCCGCCGCAACGATCGCGCTGGCGATGAATGAGGCCGCCTATGCCGCGGAAGTTTTCCGCGGAGGCCTGCTGTCGATCGACGAGGGCCAGCGGCTCGCCGCCCGCGCCCTCGGCATGCCGCCGACCAGGGTCTTCAGCAAGGTGATCGCGCCGCAGCTCATCCGGGTTACGATCCCGCCACTCTCCAACGACTTCATCACGATGCTCAAGCTCACCAGCCTCGCCAGCATCATCTCTCTCCAAGAGCTGTTGGCGCGGACCCAGACCCTGGTGGCGTCGACGTTTCGCTTTGTTGAGTATTTCTCCGCGGCCGCCATCTATTACCTGGTGCTGGTCAGCATCTTCATGGTTATCCAGGCGCAGCTCGAGCGGCGGTTCGTCTGGGCCTCGCGGCAGGCGGCCGGTACATCGGCGCTCAGGCGCGTGCGTCAGCTGGCGGCGTTGCGATGAGCGAACCGTCGGTCGGACATCTCCTCGATGCCGGACTGCTGGGCGAGCCGGTGGCCGCCGCGCGGCAGGGCACGTCGGAGTACGTCCTCGAGGCCGTCGACCTCCGCAAGCGGTATGGACGTAACGAGGTCCTCCGCGGCGTGACCTTCGGGGTTCACCGAGGTGACGTCAAGGCTGTCCTGGGCCCGTCCGGGTCGGGCAAGAGCACCATGCTTCGCTGCCTTGCTCTCCTGGAACCGATCGACGCCGGAGAGGTACGGCTCGAAGGTCGCCGGATTGGCGTGCGCGAATCCGGAGGCCGTCTCGTCTCGCTTCCGGAGCGCGTCCTGGCAAAGGAGCGCTCGGAGATTGGCATGGTCTTTCAGCGATTCAACCTCTTTCCCCACCTGACCGCGTTGGGCAACGTCATGATCGGCCTCACCGAGGTGCGGGGCCGGTCAAAGGCGGAGGCGCGCGAGATCGCGCAAACGATGATCGCTCGCGTCGGGCTTGCCGAGGGGGCGTCGTTTTACCTGGGCGAGTTGTCCCGCGGCCAGCAGCAGCGGGTCGCCATCGCGCGGGCGCTGGTCCTGAATCCCAAGGTCATGCTCTTCGATGAGCCGACTTCGGCGCTCGATCCGGAGCTGGTCGGCGAAGTGCTCGCGGTGATGGAAGAGCTGGCGCGCGAGGGGATGACCATGGTGGTCGTCACGCACGAGGTTGGTTTCGCCAAACGCGTGGCCGACCGCGTGATCATGATGGACGGCGGCGCCATCATCGAGGACGCCCCGCCCGACGAATTCTTCTCCAACCCCCAGCAGGAACGGACGCGGAAGTTCCTCGAGGCGGTTCATTGAACCCTGCCCGGACCGAGCCCCATGTCG